>SKID01000205.1 GCA_007116605.1 Tissierellia bacterium | reverse complement strand
TAACCAGCTTCTACAGCTTTTTGAGATTGGTACTGTGTTCTTCCCATACCTTCCATGATACCATGGTTGATACATGGTGCGTAAGCTATAATCAATGATGGTCCTTTATAGCTTTCTGCCTCAACAATAGCTTTCATGAATTGGTTCTTATTGGATCCCATAGCAACCTGGGCCACATAAATATAACCATATGTTGTGGCAATCATGCCCAAGTCTTTTTTCTTAACATTTTTTCCTGCTGCCGCAAATTTTGCTGTTGCAGCTGTTGGAGTCGCTTTTGAAGATTGTCCTCCTGTATTAGAATATACTTCAGTATCAAATACTAATACATTAATATCTTCTCCACTAGCAAGCACATGGTCTAATCCACCGTAGCCGATGTCATAAGCCCAACCATCTCCACCAATAATCCATACCGATTTTTTAACAAGATAATCTTTCTTCTCTAATATATCTTGTACTTCAGCTTCACAGCCTTGGCATGATGGAATTTGTTTTAACACTTCCACTACTTTAGCTGATGCTACTTTAGATGCATCACCATCTTCTTTGGCTTCAATCCACTGCTTCAATGCCTCTTTAACTTCAGGTGTCACACAATCTTTAGCAAGTAAAGTTTCCATCTTATCTTTAATACCTGCTCTTATCTGATTAACACCCATGGCCATTCCATAACCATATTCAGCGTTATCTTCAAACAAAGAATTAGCCCATGAAGGTCCTCTGCCATCTTTATCTTGACAATAAACAGTTGCAGGCGCTGATGCTCCCCAAATAGATGAACATCCCGTTGCATTTGCTATCATCATGCGATCGCCATAAAGTTGTGTGATCACTTTTGCATAAGGTGTTTCTCCACACCCTGCACAAGCTCCTGAGAACTCTAGGTATGGGAATGCAAACTGACTTCCTTTGACTGTCTTTTTGTCCATTAATCCATCTTTAATCGTCACTTCTTTCATTGCAAAGTCCCAATTTGGTACTTGCACTTCAGTCTGAGACGCTATGGGTTTCATGATTAAGGCTTTTTCTTTTGCCGGACAAATATCTGCACAGTTTCCACAACCAGTACAATCCAAAGGAGAAATTTGTATTCTATATTCCAAGCCATCAAAGCCTTTACCTGTGGCTTTCAGAGTTTCAAAAGTTTCTGGTGCTTTTGCCTTTTCATCAGCATCCACTAAAATAGGTCTGATAACAGCATGTGGGCACACAAATGCACACTGATTACATTGAATACACTTATCTTTTTGCCATTCAGGAACATCCACAGCTATGCCGCGTTTTTCATAGGCAGAAGTTCCTTGAGGGAAGGTTCCATCTTCTCGACCAATAAAAGTACTCACTGGCAATAAATCCCCTTCTTGTCGATTCATTGGTTCAAGAACATTTGTAATAAACTCAGGTTTGCTCATATCTGTTTCTACTTTATCAACTGCCCCATTTTTCCATGAATCTGGCACTTGAATTTTAACAAGCTCTTCAATCCCTTTGTCTACAGAAGCTTTATTCATGTTAACAACTGCATCACCTTTATTTCCATAAGCTTCTTCTATAGAATCTTTTAAGTATTTAACCGCATCATCCACTGGGATGACTTCCGCTAGTTTGAAGAAAGCAGCTTGCATAATCATGTTTGTTCTGTTAGCTAGCCCTAAATCCAATGCTAATTTTGTTGCGTTTATGGTATATAAAGAGATATCATTTTCTGCGATATATTTTTTCATTTCTGTTGGCAAGTTCTTATCTAACTCTTCTTCATTCCATAAAGTATTTAATAAGAAGGTACCACCTTTTTTGAGTCCTTTTAGCAAGTCATACTTGTCTACATAGGATTGTTGAGAACAGGATACAAAATCTGCCTCGCTAATTAAATAAGTCGATTTGATTGGTTTATCTCCAAATCGTAAATGAGATATGGTCACGCCACCAGACTTTTTAGAGTCATAAGAGAAATAACCTTGTGTGTAAAGCTTAGTGTTGTCACCAATAATTTTAATCGCACTTTTGTTAGCTCCTACCGTTCCATCAGAACCTAATCCCCAGAATTTACAACGAATGGTTCCTTCTTGAGATGATTCAACTGCTTCAGTAATTGGTAAAGATTTGAAAGTGACATCATCAATAATACCAATAGTAAAACCATCTTTAGATTCATTCATGTTTAAGTTTTTGTAAACTGCATTGATCTGTGATGGAGTTGTGTCTTTTGATCCTAGTCCGTATCTACCACCAACAATTAAAGGTTTTTCACTGCGATTATAGAACATGGATTTAATATCAATGAGTAAAGGTTCACCCAATGCACCTGGCTCTTTAGTTCTATCAAGAACTGCTATTTTCTTAACTGTTTTTGGTAAAACATCAAAGAAATATTTTTCAACAAATGGTCTATATAAATGTACTTTGACCACACCAACTTTTTCACCTTTTGCTAACAAATAATCGATTGTTTCTTCAATTGTTTCTGTCACAGAACCCATGGCTACAATAACACGATCAGCATCTGGTGCACCATAATAATTGAATGGCTTATAATCTCTTCCTGTTAAAGCATTAATGTCATCCATATACTTCACAACCATCTCTGGAAGGTTGTCATAAAATACATTTGATGCTTCTCTTGCTTGGAAGAAAATATCTGGATTTTGTGCTGTTCCTCTAGTGACAGGATGTTCTGGGTTTAATGAACGGTTTCTAAAAGCTTTTATTGCGTCCTGATCCACTAATTTTGCAAAATCGTCATACTCAATCACTTCAATTTTTTGTATTTCATGAGATGTTCTGAAACCATCAAAGAAATGCAAAAATGGTACTCTAGATTTAATGGCTGTTAAATGGGCCACAGCTGCTAAATCCATTACTTCTTGAACACTACCTGAAGCTAATAAAGCAAACCCTGTTTGTCGAGTTGCCATTACATCAGAGTGGTCACCAAAAATAGAAAGTGCATGACTTGCTACTGCACGTGCCGTTACGTGGAAAACTCCTGGCAACAATTCACCTGCTATTTTGTACATATTTGGAATCATTAACAATAATCCCTGCGATGCTGTAAATGTGGAAGTTAATGCTCCTGCAGCTAATGATCCATGTACTGCACCTGACGCTCCACCTTCAGATTGGAGTTCTGTTACTCTTACTTCTTGACCAAAAATGTTCTTTTGACCATGAGCTGCCCACTCATCTACATTTTCCGCCATATTTGATGACGGTGTGATAGGATAAATTGCAGCGACATCGGTAAATGCGTAAGCTACATAAGCAGCTGCCGTATTACCATCCATACTTTTCATGACTTTAGACATTAATATAGCCCCCTTGATTAAATTGTATACAATATGCATCATCGTTACACCTTAGTATAATATGGAACCAATTATTAGTCAATACCTAAAGACAACGTTTTTTTAACTTTAGTCTTGTTTAAATAAAAAAAGGGCGACTTTGGCTTTATTATAATATTTTCAAGCCTTTTACACCCTTTTGAACTAACTTATTATGGTGTTATTGTACTTTGTACTACAAAAAAACAATTTTATATTTCCTTGGATGTATCTAGACTAGAGAATTCTGCTAACCGTTTATTGTACTCTTCTTCAATAGAATATCCTAAGGATTTTTGTCTCAAGTTCATTGCAGCCACTTCAACAATTGTTGCAATATTTCTTCCTGGTCTGACAGGGATGCTTACCCGATTAATATTCATCTCAAACACACTTTCATATTCATCATCAAATCCCAAGCGATCGTAATATTTTTTGTCTGACCATTCTTCTAGCTCTACAATCAAATTTAGAACTTGTTTGATTTTCACAGCTCCTACTCCAAAAAGTTGTGTAATATCTATTATTCCTATCCCTCTAATCTCCAGTAAATGTCTTGTAATTGGCTCTGAACTACAATATATATTATTATCCACTCTTTTAACAACCACTGCATCATCGGCTACTAAACGATGTCCTCTCTTTACTAGTTCCAAGGCGGTCTCACTTTTTCCTATGCCACTTTTACCTCTTATCAAAATACCCACGCCAAAAACTTCTACCACAACGCCATGAATTGTTTTTTCAGGCGCTAATAATTCTTCTAAGTAATTAACAAGATTGCTAATAAGTTTCGTTGTCTTATCCTTAGTTCTTAATAACACTCTATTATGTTTTTTTGCACAATAAACCATTACAGGGTCTATCTCCATGCCTGATGATACAATGACTGCAGGTATAGGATAGGAAAATATTTTATTGATTCGATAAGATTTTGTGTCTCCAGTCAATGTTTTGATATAGTTTGTTTCTGTCTTACCAATGACTTGAATTCGGTCATAAGCAAACATATCAAAATAGCCTGCTAGCTGGAGTCCCGGTCTAATTAGCTCACTATTGTACAGTTTGATTTGTGTTTCTGAGGGTATATGAATGACTTCTAAATTGAGCTCTTCAATGATGTGTTGTATCGATACATTATTCATTAAGGTCTCTCCTTTCCTTCTCGAAAAAATGGTACACGCTTTCAGCGATTTTCTGATTCATTAAGGGTGCTTTTAACAACTCTCTAACGGTTGCTTTTTTTATATTAGCGACAGATTCGAAATGTTTTAGTAATGCCATTTTTCTTCTTTCTCCAATACCAGGTATTTGATCTAACTCCGACTGGAACAACTTTTTTGATCTTATATTTTTGTGATATTTAATTGCAAATCGATGCACTTCATTTTGGATTGAACTAATGAGTCTATATAGGGGTGTATTTTTTAAAAGCATAATTTCTTGGTTGTTAAAAATCAAGTGACTCGTCACATGACGTTTATCTTTAACCATACCACAGACAGGAACTTTTAATCCATAATTCTTTAGCACTTCTTGTGCAGTATTCACATGCCCTTTACCACCATCCACCATGATAACGTCTGGTAAATCCTTCAAGTTTTTATCTAATCGACGTTCTAATACTTCTGTCATACATCCATAGTCATCTTGCCCCAAAATCGTTTTAATTTTATACCTTCGATATTCTGATGGTGTAAATTTGTTTTCCACAAAAACCACCCGCGAACCCACATTATCTAATCCACTTAGATTAGAAATGTCATATGCTTCGATTTTTTTGATAATCTGAGAAAAACCCATTAATCCACTCAATTCTTCCATGCCTTTTTCATAAGCAACTCTTTGATGCTTGGTTTTTGTGTAACTTTTGTGTAACTTGTCTTGTGCATTTTTTTTAACCAGTTGCATTAATGAGTATTTATCACCTTTTTGAGGGATTTTAATAGTCACTTTACTTCCTCTTTTTTGAGAAAGCCACTTTTCAATGACTTCCTGTTCTTCTAACTGAATTTCCAAATATATTTCTTTAGGAACATAAAGATCACCACTATAATACTGTTTTAAAAATTCCTCTGCCACAGCTTCCACTCCTGATCCTAAGGGACTATCTACTCGGAAATCTTCTCTTCCAGTTACTTGTCCACTTCTCACAAAGAATGCTTGGACTATCCCTTTATCATCATCTAAAGCCACTGATATGATATCTGCATCCATCTGATTTCCTTGTGCCATCTTTTGTTTCTCCATTAAACTTTTTATCGAAAGCACTTTATCTCGATAGTTTGCCGCTAACTCATAATCCATTGAATCTGAGGCTTTTTGCATTTTATCAGTCATTGATTGAATAATGTGATCTTCTTTACCGTTAAGCAAATCCAACACTTCTTCAATCCTATGGCGATATTCTTCTTTTGCAATATAACCTACACATGGACCCTCGCACTTTTTTATATAATAATTTAAGCACGGCCTCTTGGCTTCATTACCTGTTTCGATTTTCAAATGACAGTCTCTGATTTTAAAAATCGACCTTAAAGCATCAATGGTCTGGTCCACTGCATAGGCACTGGTATAAGGGCCGAAGTAACGACTGCCATCTTGTTTCACTTGTCTCACTTTTAACACTCTAGGAAATGGTTCTTGCATTGTCACGCGAATATAAGGATAGCTTTTGTCATCCATTAAACGGGTGTTGTATTTTGGTTTGTGCTTTTTAATTAAACTTGCTTCTAATATTAAAGCTTCAATTTCATTGTCCGTAATAATATACTCAATGTTTCTTACTTGTTGCACCATGCGCATAATTTTATAGCTATGCTGCTTGGATTGAAAATATTGTCTGACTCTTTTTTTAAGGTTTTTTGCCTTTCCCACATATAGGGTCACGTCTCCATCATCTTTCATCATATAAACGCCTGGATCGTTAGGCATATTTTTTAATAATTGTTCTTCTAACATGATATTCAACCTTTTACCTTACCATTACACTTCTCTATTAATAAGAACTTTTTTTAAGAACCTTCCAGTGTGAGATTTTTCATCCTTTGCAATGTCTTCGGGTGTTCCTATACTCACAATACTGCCCCCTTTACTACCTCCTTCTGGTCCTAAATCAACTATAAAATCGGCTCTTTTAATGACATCTAAATTATGTTCGATAACGACTACCGTATTTCCAGATTCCACCAGTCTATCTAAGACCATCACCAGTTTATGTACATCTGCCATATGCAGTCCTGTTGTAGGTTCATCTAATATATATAATGTTTTGCCAGTACTTCTTTTACTCAGTTCTGAGGATAGTTTAATTCTTTGTGCTTCTCCCCCTGATAATTGAGTAGAAGGTTGACCTAGTTTAATATAACCTAGCCCTACTTCATACAATGTCTCTATTTTGTTCTTAATACTTGGTATGTTTTCAAAAAACTCTAAGGCTTCTTCAACAGTCATATCTAAAACATCATGAATATTTTTACCTTTGTATTTGACTTCCAATGTTTCTCTGTTATATCGCTTGCCTTTACAAACTTCACATGGCACATAAACATCGGGCAAAAAATGCATTTC
>SKID01000068.1 GCA_007116605.1 Tissierellia bacterium | reverse complement strand
GGTAGTAAATATTGACCATCTATTCCTTTAACCATATAAAACTGGCCTGGTAAAGGTTTAATTTGGCCAGGAATGACCATTTCATAAATATTTTCACATATTTTTTGATTCGATATCACCTTAGCTTCATATACACTTATCATCTACTTAACGCTCCCCATATTTCGTCCCTCATTTTTATAGCTGCCATTCTAGCCGCTTGATCAAAAGCTAAATGTTTGAAAGATTCTGATTTATGAGCTTGAATAATACCTCTTGAAGAATTCACCACACCACCGTTGCCATTTATCAAGTAAGGAACCACATCTCTAGCACCACCGCCTTGAGCACCATATCCTGGAATTAATAAAAACATATGCTTGATCTTGTTTCTGAGTAATGCCCCTTTTTCATTGTTGGTACATCCTACAACGCCGCCAATAGAACTATATCCACATGTACCTATATATTCTCGAGATAATGCTTCAAGTTGCCTACCCACTTCTTCGTATAAGGGCCGATCTTGTCCGTCTTTAATATATTGAAAATCTAAGGCTCCTTTATTAGAAGTTCGAATTAATACAAAAATACCTTTGTTTTTCTCTTGAATATATTGTAAAAAAGGTTCTAAGCTATCTTGTACACCCATATAGGCATTAAGCGTCACCCAGTCTCCCTCAAAATCTCCTTCAAAATGTGCTTTGGCATACATTGCTGCAGTTTGTTGAATATCTCCTCTTTTAATATCGCAAATACGCAGGCTCTTTTTCTTATGAATATAGGCTAAAGTATCTCTATAAGCCGTCATCCCTTCAATGCCTAATGCTTCATAATAGGCTACTTGAACTTTATAACAAGCTGCCACATCATAGGTTGCATCTATAATGGCTTTGTTAAAAGCTAGTATACTTTCTCCATGAGTTGCGTAACCCTCTTTAAGTTCATCTGGCACATAAGATAAATCTGTATCT
Source organism: Tissierellia bacterium (assembly GCA_007116605.1). Lineage (GTDB taxonomy): Bacteria > Bacillota > Clostridia > Tissierellales > Dethiosulfatibacteraceae > 38-11. Next base: position 5,949 of record SKID01000068.1, on the reverse strand, counting down.
AATCCCACACAGACATGTCCTTGGTTTTCTACCGCTTGAAATAGTTGATCGACAATCATGCCTCTCCTCCGTATACTGTTTTCCCTTGAACAATGGTTCTCACCACTTTGCCGTAGATTTTTTCTCCCGCAAAAGGTGTATTTTTCCCTTTAGATATAAATGTTTCTGGTTTTATCACATCTACAGCATTTAAATCAATTAGTACTAAATCTGCATCATAACCTTCTATAAGTCTTCCCTTTTTTAAGTTTAAAATTTTAGCAGGATTACTAGACATCAGTTGAGATAACACATTTAATGAGATCTGTCTCTCTTTGACTAGAACCCGATAGCAAATTGCAAAACTTGTTTCTATCCCTGATATCCCAGGAGCACCTTTTGCTTTATCCTCTTTAGTATGTGGGGCATGATCTGTACCAATACAATCTACCACATTGTCTCGTATGCCTTGGATCAACGCCTCTATGTCCTCTTGTTCTCTAAGTGGTGGGTTCACCTTATATCCTAGCTGAGAAGTCCCCAATAAATGATGGGGTGTGATTTCCATTGTTACATTGACTCCTTCTTGTTTTGCTTCTCTCACCAACTTAATGGCTTCTTTGGTACTGACATGGGCAAGGTGAAGGGCGCAATAGCTTTTTTTCGCTAACTCAATATCTCTATAGGTCATTAAGTTTTCTGCTAACCTCATATCTATGTCTGTAAAGTAATGATTTTCAGCATGTGAAATAAGGGTTCCGCCACAGGAAGCAATTTTAAGCATCGCCTCTAAACACAACCGATCATTCATAATGCCTTTTCCATCGTCAGTGAAAAACTGAGTTACATGAATGATATCATCTATGTCTGTTAAAACTTCTCCTTCTAAATCTTGTGTCACGGTAGCACATTGATGAATATTGACTAAGTCTAAGTGCTTACCTTTCAGCAAGATTTCTTCAACACGTTCCTTTGTGCTCATAGCAGGCTTTGTGTTACCCATTAATAATACTGTACCATATCCACCTTTCACTGCGGCAAGACTGCCTGTTTCTAGGGTTTCTTTTTCCGGAAAACCTGGTTCTCTAAAATGGGTATGAGTATCAATAAAAGCAGGCATTAAATAAAGATTTGTTCCATCAATGATACGGTCATCTTGTTTAACTTCAACTTCTCCTATTGTTTGGATATAACCATTTTCAAAAGCCAAATCCCCATTCATAGTCAGTTGTTCATCTATAAGCGTTGCATTTTTTATGATTGTTCTCATGGCACCTTTCCTTCCTAAAACTCAGTACTTATTTCTTTATCCACTAACTAGCCCTTGAACTCAGATGGCGTGTAAAGGGTCACATGAATGTTAGAGACCCCTATCCAGGGACTCTACAGAACTGTCCCCCCACTTGAACAAGTGGGAATCTTGCACTGTGAGTCATGGGAGATACGTGTTTTATCCTTTTAATTAGCGGAAGTTGAAACAAAGAATCACATAATGCACAAGGCATCGGAGCAACTTGTTTAATCCTTTTATAAGTCTTGTTTATTGGGATCATAGGCTTGATCACAATAGATACAGCGATACAGCTTTTCTTGTCTGTTCACTAATCTAAATTTTTGCTCAATCCCTTGTTCAATCGATGTTATACATCTCGGGTTATTACATTTTACCACATTAGAGACTTCATTTGGTAATTGAAGATTTAATTTATCGACTATTTTATCATTTTCAATAATATTAATTGTTATGTTATGGTCAATAAAGCCCAAAACATCCAAATCTATGTCTAATACATTTTCAATTTTTATAATATCTTTCTTGCCAAGCTTTTTTGAACATACATTTTTAATCATTGCTACCGTGAAATTTGCCTCGTCTAAATTTAAGTACTTATATATCTTCATGGCTTTTCCTGCAGCAATATGATCAATGACGATGCCTCTTTCTATTGAATCTACTTTTAACATATTTACACCCCCAATAATTTCATAATTAATGCCATTCTTACATACATACCATATCTGGCTTGTGAAAAATAGGCTGCTCTTGGATCTTTGTCAATGTCAACAGAAATCTCATTAACTCTTGGCAATGGATGTAATACTGATAGGTCTTCTTTTGCCATAGTCATCTTTTCCTTATCTAGGATGTATGAATCTTTTAAACGTACATAGTCAGCTTCATTAAAAAACCTTTCTTTTTGCACTCTAGTCATATATAAAATGTCTAATTCTCCGATGACATCTTCTAATTTTTCTATTTCTGTCATTTCAACATGCTCATTTGACAACAATTCTTCCCGAATATACTGTGGAACTTTTAACTCTTCTGGAGAAATCAAAACAAAACGAATGCCTTCATAACGTGATAGGGCTTTGATTAATGAGTGTACTGTTCTACCAAATTTTAAATCTCCACATAATCCAACTGTAAAATTAGACAATCTACCTTTTAAGGATCTTATTGTTAGTAAGTCAGTCAAAGTCTGAGTGGGATGCTGATGCCCTCCATCTCCTGCATTTATTACAGGAATAGGCGAATTTAAAGAAGCTACTTTTGGTGCACCTTCTTTTGGATGTCTCATGGCACAGATGTCTGCATAGGATGCAATGGTCAAAATAGTATCCTTAACACTTTCTCCTTTTGCAGCTGAAGAACTTTCGGCCGAAGAAAAACCTAGCACTTGCCCTCCTAATCGAAGCATGGCCGCTTCAAAACTCAATCGGGTTCTCGTACTAGGCTCATAAAAACAAGTCGCTAATAATTTGCCTTTGCAAATGTCAGCATAGCTGATGGGGTTAGCTATAATTTCATCAGCCAAATCAAAAATACTGTTCAATTCATCAATTGTAAAATCCATTGGGTCAATTAAATGTCTTCCTTTTAACATAATTCCTCCTTTTAGTCTCACAGGACTATTTTAAAGTAAAAAAGCCTCCCTCTGAATGGCAGAGAAAGGCAAAGTACGTCACAATCATCATGTCCTTTTTAGCCTCTCGTGCCAAATTAAAGGTTCAACTAAAAATACTACATATTGATGAAAAAGTCAATAGCTTTGAGGAAGCTTCTGCAAGTCGATTTTATTGACAAATCAAAATAACCTAGCTACTGCATTTAACCATAAATTTAGATTCTTAGACATGAACAGGACTCTTGAATTCAGATGGTGTTTAAAACACCACTTAAACCTTAGAGACCCTTAACTAGGAACTTTACAGTGTTTATCACCCACTTAAGCACTAGGAGTCTTAGCACTGTTTATAATCAGATAAAATGTCGTGCAACTTAAATACTAATATGGTAAAATACTAAGGATTATGGGTTCACTCTTCATTGGAGGATTTATGGTACATTTTGAACAGATAGATGAGCGTAAAGGATTTTATAAATTATTAGCCAGCATAGCTATCCCTATAGTGATGCAACACTTAATCAATATTGGGCTCAATATGATTGATACCGTTATGATTGGTCGTCTTGGAGAAAGTCCTCTTGCAGCCGTAGGAATTGCTAATCGCCTATTTTTTGTCTTTGCTGTATCCTGCTTTGGTTTTTACAGTGGTGCATCTGTATTTGTTGCCCAATACTGGGGGATCAAAGACATAAAAAGCATCCAGAAACTGTTGGGTATTCAGGTCAGTGTGGGCTTGATATTATCAACTTTCTTCTTTATCCTTTTTACGTTAATACCCCAACAAGTTATGAATTTATTTATTGATGATCCTTTAGTTATTGAAATGGGTGTCAATTATATTAGCATTATTCGTTTCTCTTTTTTAGTGACTGCAATTTCATTTGCCATTAGCTTCAATTCTCGTTCTATACATCGCATTAAAGTCCCCACTATGATTAATGTAATTGCAATTGCTATCAACACTTTTTTAAACTTTGTCTTAATTTACGGCATGTTTGGGATGCCTGCATTAGGTGTCACTGGTGCAGCTTATGCCACTCTTATAGCTCGCATTTTTGAGTTTTTTATTTTACTCATTTATATTTATCAGTCAAAAGATCATCCACTAGCCGCAAAATTTAAAGACTTATTTAGTTGGAATAAAGCCTTAATCAAAAAAGTCTTAGTGACTTCACTCCCTGTTTTTTTCAATGAAATTATATGGGTTGTAGGAACATCTGTTTACTTTGTTGCTTATGGTATGATAGGCCCTGAAGCCGTTGCCGTTGTTCAAGTCACTTTCACAATATCCGATTTCTTTCAATCTCTCATATTTGGTATGGGTGGTGCCTGTGCTGTTATGCTAGGTAATGAATTAGGAAAAAACAACTTAGAATTAGCTTATACATACGCTATTCGATTTATAAAGTTGACTTTTTTTACAGCACTAATTATGGGGGCTCTTTTATATTTAGCTAGATATCCCATCATTCAATTCTATGATTTTAAACCTGAAACAAACCAAATGTTAAATTATTCATTAATTGTTTCTGCCATTTACTTAATGCCAAAAATGCAAGCATATATTATTATCATTGGCATTCTAAGAAGTGGAGGAGATACTAAATTTTGCATGTATCTTGATTTCTTTTTTGTGTGGTTTGTTGGCGTGCCTATTGCTTTTTTCACTGTTCTAGTCCTTAAATGGCCTATTTACTTTGTTCTTGCAGCAGTCTTTCTTGAGGAGGTTATCAAAGGAACCATTGTGTTTAAGAGGGTACTTAGTCGCGTGTGGCTGAATAACCTAACACACTAATTCCCATGTCGGGATAATTGGTTATAATGCCCTCTACTTGAGCGTGTATCATTGCTCGCATCACACTTTCATTGTTGACCGTATAAACATTGATACCATATTTGTGGGTCTTTAGACCTTTTACATTATTGGGTTCGATGCTTCTAAAATCAGGATGGTAATAATCTGCATTTATAGATTTGACATAATTCCATGGTTCAAACATCTTCGAACACACTAAGACTCCTGTTTTAATTGAGGGGTCTATCTTTTTAATATCCACTAGTGATTGATGATCAAAAGATGATACTACCACTTGAGATTTAACGCCTACCCTTTCAATACACTTCAGAACAATCTCTTCAATACCAGGATAATAAAATGAACCAGCTTTCAATTCTATGTTGAATATAAAATCTTCTTTTACAGGTAAATTCAGTACTTCTTCTAGAGAAGGTATCCGCTCTTTATAGTATTCTCGAGAAAACCATGTTCCTGCATTTAGTTTTTTGAGTTGTGCAAAAGTATAATCTTTAATCTCTCCAATAGCATCTGTCGTTCGATCAACGCGTTCATCATGAATCACTACCGGAACATGGTCTTTAGTTAAGTGTACATCAAACTCAATACCATCCGCTCCTAAAGTTAATGCTTTTAAGAATGAAGCCATCGTGTTTTCTGGACGATACCCCATAGCGCCTCGGTGGCCAATAATCTTTGTCATATTATTCCTCCTTAATTTTAGTTTTTTGCTATTAATAAATTTCTAACTTCCATTAGATTCGTATCAAGGATACAGTCGTATCCTTCCTGCTTAGTGTTTAGACCCTTTGCTTGGGGATACAACAGCTTCTTCGTTGCTGACTATCAAGGATGAAATAGTGTCCTCCCTGCTTAGTATTTAGGTCATTTGCTGAGGATACAACTGCATCTTCGTTGCATAGTATAGAGGATCAAATCGTATCATCGCTGCTTAATATTTAGATCCTTTTCTTTTTTAAGATTTAAATGAAGAAAAGGATCACATAATGCGCGACTCTGATACGGATCTAATCCTCTATTCACTGAGTAAAATGAACAATCATGCTCGAATTATCAATAGGACTCTTGGGTTCAGATGTCGTTAAAACGGCAACGGAACCTTAGAGACCGTTATACAGGGACTCTACAGGGCTATTCCCCCACTTGAAAAAGTGGAATCTTGCCCTGTGAGTCATCGGAGATGCGTGTTTTATCCTCTATTAGCTTTGGAAAATAGCGCTACTTTAATAGATAAAAAAAGAT
>SKID01000179.1 GCA_007116605.1 Tissierellia bacterium | reverse complement strand
AGTGCGTATGGCGCTTGAATTAAAAACCGAATACCCAAGTAAGCTAAAACCCCTATAATCGCTGAATCAATGATTTTTCCAATGATAAACCGAATAACATTTTCGTTAAGTTCTGCTCCAAATTTAATTATTTGTGCAGAAGTTTCTTTTTCAAAAAAGCTATAAATAACTTTTTGGTAAAGCTTCTTAAATGTTTCATTATCCCAAAGAATATATATAGAAATAATAATCGCTATAATAAAGTTAATCAATGCATAGATTAAACTTATCGCACTGGCTAATGTGAAATTTGCCAAGGTATTCACTAAAGCATTGGCTCGATTGACTAAATCAGGCACCATACTTTGATAATAGGAATAAATATCTTCTGCATCTATAAAATCTAAAAACTCAGGAGGCTGTTGAAAGAAAGCGTCAATCCCTGCCACAATACTAGGAAGATCTCTAATAAGTCCTGTTACCCCACTAACCACTTGGGGTGTAATGATAAACAGCATTAGCAAAAACAGACTGATAAACGTACCATAGGCTAATAGAATGGCTATTAATTTGATTTTCACCACTTTCTTAAAAAGTTTCATGAGTGGATTTAATACCATGGCTAAAAAAATACCTGTTAAAATAGGTACTAAGATGCCGAAGATTCTTGCTAATCCATCATCTTGGTAAATAAACTTAAATATGACCACCAACACAATAAATACCGGGATGTAATTTAAAAAATATCGATTTGATTTTCTTTGATCCATAGATTATCCTCTCATAGCCCTATCTGTCTATATAGTTAATTTACAATAACGACATGCCCATCTCTTGTAATTCTTTTTCTCTTTCATTTAAAGCGTCAATCACCCACTGAATCAATTCGCTAAGATCAACACCCAACTCTTCTGCACCTTTTTTAATTTCTTCTCTATCAACCGCTCTTGCAAAAGCTTTGTCTTTCATTTTTTTCTTCACCGACTTTGGCGTCATTCCTTCAAAATAAGTTGGACGCATTAAGGCCACTGCAACTATAAATGAAGCTAACTGATCCACTGCATATAAGCATTTTGCCATGGTTGTTTCCCTTTGAACGCCTGTAAAATCTCCATGTCCCATGACCGCTTGTATAAAGTCTTCTGAGTAACCCGCTTCACTTAAGATTTCTGTCGCTTTTGACAAATGATTATCCGGCCATTGCTCAAAATCGATGTCGTGCAATAAGCCACACACCCCATAAATCTCAACATCTTCATTAAATTGTTTAGCACAACCTCTCATGGCAGCTTCAACTGCCAAGCAATGTTTTGTCAAACTATCTGCTTGTACATACTTTCTAAATAATGTCCACGCTTTCTCTCTTGATTGATTCATTGTTGCCTCCATAAAAGTTATTCAAATCCATTTGGATTTTTCGACTGCCATCGCCAAGCATCCTCGCACATTTTAAACATATCAAATTTTGCTTTCCATTTCAAATCTTTTTCTGCTTTATTCACACTTGCATAACAGGTCGCTATATCGCCAGGTCTTCTTTTTTCAATCTGATATGGAATCTGTGTTTTTGTCGCTTTTTCAAAAAAACGAATTACTTCCAAAACACTGTGTCCCTTACCGGTTCCTAAGTTAAACACATGACATCCTTTGTGCTTTAGAGTATAATCAAAAGCTTTCAAATGCCCTTCAGCTAAATCCATCACATGAATATAATCCCTTACCCCAGTCCCATCTATTGTATCATAGTCATTACCAAATACTGAGAGATAATCTCGCTTCCCAATAGCCACTTGAGTAATATATGGCATTAAATTGTTAGGTATTCCATTAGGATCTTCACCTATCATCCCCGAAGGATGTGCGCCTATAGGATTAAAGTATCTTAAATTAACTGCAGACCAATTCGGATTTGCATAAGTGACATCTTTAATCATTTCTTCAATCATCCATTTTGTAGTGCCATAAGGATTTGTTGTGCTTAGGGGCATAGTCTCCACTAATGGCGATTGATTTTTATCTCCATACACAGTTGCCGAAGAACTAAACACGATATTTTGGACCTGACACTTTTCCATTACTTTTAATAAAACAAGTGTACCTACTACATTATTATCATAATAATCCAGTGGGAAATCCACCGATTCACCAACAGCTTTTAGACCTGCAAAATGAATCACACCATCAAAATGGTTTTCACAAAAGACTTGCTCTAACGCCACACTATCCCTTAGATCTACTTCATAAACCTTTATTCGCTTCTCTGTGATCCTTTCAATCCGCTTGATCACTTCTGGCTTACTATTCATATAGTTATCTACAATGACCACATCATAGCCTGACTCTAACAATCGAACTACTGTATGGCTGCCTATATATCCAGCCCCACCTGTAATTAATAAGTTCATCCATTTGTCCCCTTCCATTATTGCTCGACAACAATAGTATATAACATTTTTCTTGAAATTAAAACTGATTTCAGTTACCATGTAACTATTATCAACAGTACTCTTGGATTCAGATGGCCTTTAAAACGCAACCTGAATTTTAAAGACCCTTATCCAGGTACTTTACAGTACTTATCTCCCAACTTTAAGAAGTGAGAGTCTTAGCACTGTTAGTCATCGGATAAAGCACACGTGCTAAATTATTTTTTCAAAGGAGATTGTCAATGGAGCCATATTCTGAATGGATTTATGCATCAATCAGTTTACTGATTACTTGCATCGTGTATATCGTTGTTAAAAAAACCATAAACGAAAGAATTAAAAAAGGGCAGCAACTCCTTACAACTGTTCTTAATTGGTTGGTTTTTTTTGTGTTCCTAAGCATATTGTCTTCTTTGTTAGGGGAAGCTCAATGGTTAAATATGAAGCTTTTTAACATTGGCACTGCTGATATTTCTTTATTTTTAATTCTTTTAGTCATTTTTATTCTCTATATCGCAAATAAATTATCCCGTCTGTTGAAGGATTTAATTTTGCCGGGAATTTATGAACAATATAAACTAGATCCTAGTGTTAGATTCACATTTAATAGCATTTTTCATTATTTAATTATGGTCATCGCTGTCTTTACAAGTTTAAACATGATCGGCATCAACTTAAATAGCTTAACCGTATTTGCTAGTATTTTTGGCGTCGGTATTGGTTTTGGAATGCAAAATATTGCGGCTAATTTTATTTCTGGTATTATTATTCTTTTTGAAAGACCTATCAAAGTGGGAGATCGTGTCATTATTGATGATATTATTGGTGATGTGATGGAAATTAAAATGCGAGCCACCGTCATCAGAACACGAGATAATGAACACATGATTATTCCAAACTCTTTTTTTCTTGAAGAAAAAGTTATTAATCGCTCATTTGGCGATCCTAAAATAAGACTTTTGCTCCCTGTAGGTGTCTCATATAGTAGCGATGTACGATTAGTTGAATCCTTGTTAATTGAAGCCGCTCACGAACTGATACAAAAAAAGGGAAGCCTACTCCAAGAACCACCTCCTTCTGTCATCTTTAGTGATTTTGGAGATTCATCTTTGGACTTCACTTTAATCGTTTGGATAGATAATCCTTTAGGAGAGTTTCGGGCAAAGAGTGATCTGAGATTCAGTATATTAGAAAAATTTCGTCAAAATGATATCGAAATCCCATTTCCTCAAAGAGATGTTCACATGCGTACTTAGTATTATGACCTTTCTAAATCAAGATTTTTTATTCATCAATGGTATGATCTTGTTGAGTTTTAGTAAAAACACTTTTAACAAAGTCCCCTGTTTTCGTAGCACTTTGCTTCACTTTTCCCACCGTTTTGTCAATGGTGGCTTTTTTAGTAGCAGAGGCAAAAGCTTTAATCACAGCTTTTGAGTTATCTTGCACCACACTACCTAGAAGCCCACATGCCTCTATAGTAGATGAGCGTCGAATCCAACGTTTATTTTGTTGTTTTTTTGCTTCACAATATCTTCTTGTCATTGCACCCACTCTTAAAGTTAAAAATGCATTAGCTGATCCTTGGATTACAGAGTTCATCACTAAGTTTGCCACCGCTGTGGTTCCAGGAACCAAATGGCTTAAACTTTCACCAATCATTGAACTAATAATGGGTTGCAATTGTTCATCTACTAAAGCCAAATCTTCGATTTCACGAGCCATTAAAACAGTGGCTGCAACATTGCCATAAAGATACAGTGTTTCCTTTAATTGAGGTCTTTGATTGTATATATGGCTTATTTTCCATATCATTCGACTTAGACTCACCAAAACAAATAAGCTATCAAACACACCATTTTGAGAAATAGCTGTTGTAATGAACACTGTATTAGAAGCTTCTTTAATTGTAACAAAAGTCTTCTGACTTAGAATTTCCAATGCTTCATCTATTTGTTGCTCTACTTCAAGGGTTTCGTTAAAAATGAAGTTTGCATCCTGTAAATGTTTGTTTTTCATCAACCTTTTCTTTAAATTGATAAGATACACTCTCTGCCCTTCAATATCTCCTTCTTGTGGCAAAGATAGGGGTTTTTTAAGCATCATAAATCCATAAATAGGGATGACAAACACAATGGCAAATAAAATGATTAATATGCCTGTTACCACTTGTCCTAACAGTGGGTGAATAGCAGAAGTCGTTAAAAAAACTTGGTGCAGTTGATTAAAAACAATAAGCAACAGCAATAATAAGAGGCCACTACTCCCCCACACCAATGTTCTTTTCAAAGTCTTATCCATCATTCTCATTCCTTTCTTGTTGGCAATTTAGAAGGTTCTCCTACTAAATAGCTTTGTATATAATCAATATCTAAAGATCTGTAGTATTGTAATAGCTTCTCATCTTCTACATGATCTCCAATAAATCTCGTGTTTTGAAGATGCCCATAGCGAATGATTTTTTCAATAACACTTCTTGCTTTATCATCTTGCATGGTTGTTTGTAAAAACTCTCGATCTAAACGTAGATAACTGGGTGCCATTGCTAAAATGACCAAAGCATTTCCTTTATCAGGTCTATAGTTTGCAAAAGCAATTTGGCTATTACTTAATTCCAAAGTAGATTGAATATGATGGATCTCTTGAGCCTGCAAATTTAATGGTAGCCACATCTCAAAAACCAGCTGAATGTTTCGTAATTTATCATCCTTATAATCAAATAATACCTCTTGATTAAAGGGATACGGTCCATGGGTCAACACAAGTTTTTTACCTTCAGCCACTTTTAATATTTCTTGATTTTTCAAAGCAGCTTGGATGCTTTTTTGATCAACCTGTTGATAAAGACCTAAGGCATAAGCTTTTTTAATAAAATCTTCCGTGCTTTCAAACATATTGGATTGGGTTTTTAATTGCACTGAATATCCAACAATCTCTTTGCTTTTTGAGTCTACGATAGGTTGCAAAACATGATAAAAGTCTTCTTCATTGATCACTCTCAAGACTTCATCTCTGACTTCTTCATTATTTAAGTGTTTACTGTAAAGGGCTTTATCAAAAATTTCATACCCCCCCTTACCATTGTTTTTTGCCTGATACATTGCAAAGTCAGAGTACTCAATGAGCTCTGCAATGTGTTCTGTATCTTTTCTAAAAATAGCCATCCCGCAACTAATTGAAACCGGTATTTTAATCCCATTAACCACTATTGGCTGACTTAAAGCTAAATCTTGGATTGATTGCCACAGGTCTTTAATATCAGTATTCTTCACTTCATCGTAACCATACGAAAAAAGGGCAAATTCATCTCCAGCAATCCTAATTTTAATCGTATGGGCTTGATTAATTTGATTTAACCGCCTAGCAAAAGTAATCAGAAATTGATCTCCTGCAGCATGACCAAAGGTGTCATTCACAGCTTTAAAATCATCTAAGTCAATAAAAGCAAAAATACCTTGCTTTCCTGGTTGAAGTTGAATACTATTTTCAATTTCCGTCCAATATTGATATCGGCTAATTAGTCCTGTTAACGCATCTTTCACTATTCTTCCTTCTAGTGTCTCAATCACGCGATTTAATCGACCATTAGCTCTTTGTAATTGTCTCTTTGTGTTAATGAGCTCATTATTGAGTTGCTGAATTTCCAAATAAGGCTTTTCTTGATTCTCTTGATTTAATCTAATCGCTTTACGGAATTCTTCACGCATTATATTAATATACTCATTATAAAGGGCTAAAAAATTTTCTTGGGATTTCACGTCTAAAGCTTCACTGTCAATGATTAACATGGCTACTGAATTACCAAAACACATGAGAAAAACCGTAACACAAATGGCTTTGTTTTCAATTAATATTTGTGAAGTCATGGTCGTAGAACTCTCACTAATTTTACAGTTTTGAACCTGTGTACTCAAGGCTTCTTTGGTTGAATCGGGAAAAAATTCACCAATTGACATTCCCTCATGAAGATTTAAGGGGCTTTCATTCATGGACACTTTTTCTATTTTTTCATGACTATCTAAAACAATTAATATTTTAACCATATTTACCTCTTTATGTGTTTTTCCGTCCATGATAATAAATCTTCATAAGTGGATGCCATTGTATCAATAGGCCAGTCTTTTTTGATATTTTCCATGCCTTCTAAAGCCTTACCACCCGCCGCAATTTTCACATGTGTCAAAGAAGATTTGCTGCGAATAGCTTCAACCATATCCTTACAATCTTTCACAAAATCAATCATAGTGACTGATAACACAATCAAATCCGGCTGATACTCATCCAAAGAAACCATTAAGCTTTCAATAGGCACCGCAGCTCCTAAATAAATAGTGTCCCAGCCAGCAATTTCAAACAAATCACACAACATTCTTATCCCCATCTCATGAAGTTCGCTCCCAACACATAATGCGACCATGGTCTTGCCATGCTTAGGTGTATTAAATAAGTAGGGATATAACATGGACATGACACCTTGAGTCATTGCAGTGACATAATGCTCTTTATCTACTGTAATTTTATTCTGATACCAAAGATTTCCTACCTCGTACATCACTGGCCTAAAGATTCCCAAATAAATGTCTTCTAAAGAAATT
>SKID01000274.1 GCA_007116605.1 Tissierellia bacterium | reverse complement strand
GATTCGCGCATTATGTGATCCTTTTCTTCATTTAAATCTTAAAAAAGAAAAGGATCTAAATACTAAGCAGGGAAGATACTGCGGTATCCTTATAAAACAAAGGGTCTAAATACTAAGCAACGAAGATGCTGTTGTATCCCCAGCAAATGACCTAAATACTAAGCAGCGAGGATACGGTTTTATCCTCTACAAAGGATTAAATACTAAGCAACGAAGATACTGTTGCATCAATAAGAAACAAAGGATTAAATATTAAGCAGAGAGGACACTATTTCATCCTTGATACGAAGCAACGAGAACCTGTTTTATCCTTGTAAAGAAACCGCACAAGGCGTCAAATGTGAAACTGGGAGGGAAACATATTTTATCTTTTTATTAACTGAAACAAGATGAAGCAATGATAAGGAGTTTTTTATGAGCAAAAAATTAGTACTCGCTGAAAAACCATCAGTAGGCAATGAAATTGCAAAAATTTTGGGATGTAAAAATAAGCAAAAAGGATATATCGAAGGAGAAAACCATATTGTCACTTGGGCGTTTGGACACTTAGTGACATTGGCAGATCCAGATATGTATCATAAAAAATATGGAACGTGGAAATTAGAAGATTTACCTATTTTACCTGATGTATTGAAATTGGTAGTTATACGTCAATCGGCAAATCAATACAAACTGGTGACATCTCTCATGAATCGTAAGGATGTTAATCAAATAATTATCGCCACAGATGCAGGCAGAGAGGGAGAATTGGTTGCCCGCTGGATTATTGAAAAAGCAAATATCAATAAGCCCATCAAGCGTTTGTGGGTTTCTTCGGTAACGGAGAAAGCCTTAAAACAGGGGTTTAAGAGCTTACGAGATGGCAGAGACTATGAGAATCTTTATGCTGCGGCTATTGCACGAGCTGAAAGTGATTGGATTGTAGGCATCAATGCAACAAGAGCTTTAACAACCAAGTATAATGCTCAGCTTAGTTGTGGCAGAGTTCAAACACCTACCATTGCAATGGTGGCTCAAAGAGAAGAAGAAATTCGTCAATTTGTTTCAAAAACTTTTTATGGATTACAGGGAGAAAAGGAAGGGGTGTTATTTGAGTGGGTGGATCAAAAAACAAAAGCAACTCGGCTGTTTGATGAACAGGTTGTAAAGGCTGTTTATGATAAAGTGAAAAACCAAGTAGCTAAAATTGTTGATATCCAATCAAAAGAGCGTTTGATTTTTTCTCCAGCCCTATATGATTTAACAGAATTACAACGAGATTCCTTTAATCGATACAATTATTCAGCAAAAAAAACCTTGTCGATTATGCAATCATTATATGAATCACATAAGGCGGTAACTTATCCTCGGACGGACTCTCGATTTCTAACGGATGATATTGTAGCAACCATTCCAGAGAGGTTGTCCGCAATTTCTATTGATCCATATAAAAATTTGGCTTTTCAATTGAAGAAACAAACGATTAAGCTTTCAAACAGAGTCGTCGATAATGATAAAGTATCTGACCATCATGCCATTATTCCAACTGAAGAAAGTCCTTTATTGGGGAACTTAAGTTTTGAAGAGAGAAATATATATGAATTGATTGTTAAACGTTTCATTTCTGTATTAATGCCTCCTTGTAGATATCAAGAGACAACGATTAAGATACAAGTCTGTGGAGAGATTTTTATTGCTAAAGGGGTTCAAATCATACAAGAAGGCTGGAAAAAAACAGACCCAAATACCTTTTCTGACAAAATACTTCCAAACTATCATGTGGGACAATCATTGACTCATGTCTCTTTCAATGTGACTAATGGCAAAACAAAGCCTCCTGGGCAATTTAACGAAGCAACCTTGCTAAGTGCTATGGAAAAGCCAACTCGTTTCATGGGTTCATCAGATAAAAACTTGAAAAACATTATTGAAAGAACAGGTGGATTAGGGACGGTAGCAACAAGAGCTGATATTATTGAAAAGTTATTTAACACCCAACTTTTAGAAGTGAGAGGAAATCAGATTTTTACAACATCTAAAGGAAAACAATTATTAAAATTAGCACCTGAGGATTTAAAATCACCTTTGCTGACAGCAAAATGGGAAAGTCGGCTCAATCAAATTGCCGAAGGAAAACTGAAAAAAGATGATTTTGTAAAAGAAATGAGAGTTTATACAACAAAAATCATTCAAGACATTAAAGGGAGTGATGAGACTTTTAGACATGACAACCTGTCAACAACCCCTTGCCCAGAGTGTGGTAAAACTTTATTGGAAGTGAATAATAAGTATGGGAAAAACCTTGTTTGTCAAGATCGGTCATGTGGTCATAAACAAGTATTATCAAGAAAAACCAACGCTCGTTGTTCTAATTGTCATCAAAAGTTGGAGATAGTTGGAACAGGAGATAATCAGACTTTTATATGTAGAAAGTGTGGTCAAAGAGAAAAATTAAAGTCTTTTGAAGAAAGAAAGAAATCACAAAAAAATAAAGGTGGTAAGCAGGATTATAACAAATACAAGCAAAAAGTAGAAAAAATAGAGAAACAAGTGGCGGAAGAGGATAATCCATTTGCAAAACTTGCCAAGTTAAAACTTGATCAATGAATTCACAAATCCGAGAATACTTCTTTATAGATTTTTTCGATAGAATCAACACATTGGGTACGATAGGACTCAAATTTTTCTAACAATTTTTCCCCATCAGAGGTCACTTTTGAGCCACCACCATGAACCCCACCAACGACTCTTTCGATCAAAGTCATATTTAGTTCTTCTTCAGCTCTCTTTAAAATATTAAATGCTTTAGTATAGGAAATCCCCATATCTTTAGCAGCTTTATTCAAAGAACCTTGTTCTTCAATACATTTCAGTAATTGATAGGGACCGAGTCCAAATATTCGGTGCCCTTTTTCGTTGCTAATCCAAATACTATACCCTGCTTTCATCAAATAACCTCCCTATCATCCATTGCCCTTGGTGTTTTATAACAGTAATTTTACCATAAATAGCAGTGAATGTCTCTTTGAGTTCTTCTACACTAATAATATGAGGTTGAAAGGAGTGAAATATTTTACCTTCATTTAAAATAATAATGCGATGACAATAATTTAAAGCATCATTGGGATTATGTAAAGTAATTAATCCAGATCGATTGCTTTTAACGATGAGTTCTCGTATGTGATTGAGAATCCAATGACGATTTTTAAAATCTAATGCACTATCAGGTTCATCAAACAACATAACAGAAGCATTTTGTAAAAGATTGCGAGCGATGACAACCAATTGTTTTTGTCCTTCACTTAAGGTTAAAAAACTACGATGAGCGAATGCTGATAAATTAAATTGAGCTAGGACGTGTAAGGCTAATAACCGATGTTTTTTAGAAGGAGTTTCCAAAAAGCGAAGATGAGGTGTTATGCCCATAAGGACCACATCAATCACTGGGATATCATAGATGATGCTAGATCTTTGAGGCATAAAACTTAAGCATTGGGAGCGTTGTTTTTCACTCATGTGATAAATGTTTTTCCCTGAGATAAAGCATTTACCATGAATAGGAGGAATTAAACCACTCATTGTTTTTAATAGCGTGGTTTTACCAGCACCATTCACACCTAATAACCCAGTTAGTTCATTAGGATAGGCAATAAAACTAATATTGGTTACAATGGCTTGTCCTTTATATCCTGCGGTTAAATTTTTAAGTTCTATCATAGACACTCCTTAATAATCATTAGGCTTTAAACTTATCATCAAGTAAGCAAGATAAGGAGCTCCAATGAAAGTAGTTAATATGCTAATAGGGAGTTCACTGACAGTTAGTGTGCGTGCTAAAGTATCTGCAGACATCAACAAGACACCACCTATTAAACCACTTATGATGAAAGTATGGGTATCGTTTTTTCGTGTCAACATCCGGCTGATATGAGGGGCAATCAGGCCAATAAAAGCAATGAGACCTGTTAATGATACGATACTAGCTACAACAAGGGTTGCGCTAAAAATAATAGCATAGCGAACCCATACAACTGGAATACCTAAGCTTTGAGCTTCTTCATCACTTAGTGATAATAGACGAATAGGCCATCTTAGTAAGAACAAAAACATAATACCGATCAAAAAAAATGGCAACATGGAAAATAGTTTTGCTTGTGTAATATGTGCGAAGCTTCCCATAGCCCAAAACTCCATAGCAGCCAATTGATGCTCAGGATCAGCAAAGTACTTAAGAAGCATAATTACGCCTTGAGTTAGAGAGCTAATCACAATACCAGCTAAAATAAAATGAGTCATGCTTTTGTCACGAGATAATTGTGTTAAACTTAATGCCATCATGACAGCAATAAATCCTCCAATAAAAGCACTTAAGGTAAGAGATAAAGTATTGCCAGCAAAAAAAATGATGGCTATGGCGGCTCCCAGATTTGCACCAGAAGCAACGCCAATGAGATCAGGCGTTGCTAAAGGATTTTTAAAAATGGTCTGATAGACGCTTCCTGCTAGACTCAGTCCGATACCAGACAACAATGTCATGAGTACTCTAGGAAGACGTAGGTTTAAGAACACTAGTCGTGTTAAAGAATCCATAGGCTGTCCAGTCAGTATTCTGAGAATGTCGGTTAGTGTAATAGGAAACTTCCCAGAGCTGATGGAAATGATAAAAACGACTACACCCAAGGTGATTAAAATAATATATTGCTTTATAGGATTCTTAAAAAAAAGTTTTTGCTCATCGTCTTTTTTAGTAGTCATTATCTTGTAATTGATTCTGGATTTATTTCAAATCCATAGAATAATTGATAAAAAGAGGAAACATCTTCAATGAAAGCATCAAAAGGATACTGTTCGTCATAGATAATGCTCGCTAACCAAAGGGTTCCTAATATTCCAGATGGAATGGGAGAGTCCCAAGCTTCTAAAGATGAAGGCATTTGATAAACTTGATTGCTCTGAATAGCGGTTAAGTCTTTGATATTATCATTTTCTCTTAGATCATCTAGAGTATAGCTTGCTCCAGGGGCTATAATAATAATATCAGGGTTATACACAATTAATTGCTCATAAGAAATTGTTGCCCAATAAGTGTCGTCAATAGCATACGTTACATTCATACCACCTGCTTGTTCAATCATATGATGCTGATACATTTTATTTGATACAGTTGATAAAAAATCACTATTACCAGCGAAATAAACGCTAGGAGAAGACACAATATCTAATGCACTAATAAAGTTTAATCTGTCCTCATAAAATAACTGAATAGACTGTGCTTGTTCAAGTGTTCCAGTAATAGAACCAATCATTTCCAAGGCTTCAAAGAGAAGTTCAGTGCTTTCTGGATTAATACCAATGACAGGGATGCCTAAAGAACTGAGTGTATCAATTGCTTCGTGAAGTCGAACAGATAATACGACCAACTCTGGCTTTAATGAGATGATTCCTTCAAGATCTAAATTTCTCATAGACCCTATTATAGGCAACTCTAGAAAATCTGGAGAGGCTAATGTGTAAAGGGGTCTAGTTTCAGGACGTGCCTCAATACCAACCACATCATCTTGGAGACCCAGTGCCATTAACATAGAAGAACTGATATAGTAACCACTGACAATCCTTTGAGGTGGCGTATCAAAAGTAAGGCTGCGATTTAAATGATCTGTTATTGTAATTGGAAATTCAAGACTAGAACTTGAATTTTCATCACTCAAATCATCATTATATTCAGATTCGCCATCACTAGATTCTTCTGAAAGATTAGGCGTTTCAACAGTTTGGCTAGTACAACCAAGGATACTGATTAATAATAGCAGTGATAATATAAATGATATGACCCTAAAGCTAAGTGTTTTTATATGCATGATAAACTCCTGTTTCGTTATATTTTTACGAGTATAACGATACAGGAGTGTTAAGATTTTGTCAATACCTAAATACTATAATCATTTGGACTATGTAAGATAGATTTGGTTACAAAACAAATAGGCAATGGAGGCATAAATTCTTGCAGCTTTGACTAAATCATGACGATTAATAAATTCGTTTTTAGAGTGAGCTGTTTCTAAATCTCCGGGACCAAAAACAAGGGTCGGAATATTTGCGTAATGGTGTAACAAACCGCCATCAGACCATGCCGTGAAGTAAGTTTTTTCAATTGGCGTTTTTAAAATATCCAAGCAAACATGTTCGAGTGTTTTGACCAAAACATGATTAGGATCTATTTCCATGGCTTCATGGACATAACCTTTTTTCATGATACTTGACTCTAATACTTGCATTGAAGCTTTAAACTGGGGATCATCGTAGGATAATTGATTTAAGATATCTTCAAACTCTTTGATAATATCATCATATTTTTCTCCAGGTATCCATCTTCGATCAATAGAAAGGAGGCATTCGCCAGCAACAGTACTAGGCTGTGTGCCACCTTGAATGGTTCCATAATTGATGGTGGAACATCCCGCTATAGGGTGAATGCGCCTATTCAACTTAGGAATTAATTGGTTTTCTAGTTCTTGAATAAACTTAGAAGCTTTTTGGATGGCGTTGATTCCCTCTTGTTGTTTTCCGCCGTGAACGGCTTTGCCTTCAAACAAAAATGAAAACCATTCTAAGCCACGATGGGCAATGCAAATATCTAAGTTTGTAGGTTCTCCAACAATAGCACCGTCTGCACGAATACCCTTTTCAATCAGATGAATAGTGCCTAGACTTTTCTCTTCTTCGTCGATTACCCCAGCAAAAACCAGATCTCCATCAAGTTGAATTCCTGACCTTTTGATTGTCGCTAGTGCAATCATCATACTAGCAAGAGGTCCCTTCATATCATTAGCACCTCTTCCGATCAATTGGTCTCCGCTAATTTTTAATGTAAAAGGATCCTCCATATCATAAGGAGGGACGGTGTCTGTATGTCCTGTGAGAAGTAAGTTTTTCCCGGTTCCATTCCCTCGAATACGAGCAATAATGTTTTTTCTTCCATCTTGTACATGGACGAGTTCTGATTCAATCCCTTCTTTTATGAAAAAGGAATGAATATATTCTGCAACAGCAGTTTCCTGATGATCAATTCCTGGATGGCTAGGACATTTAATCATTTCTTCTAATATAATCAATAGTTCACTCTCGTGAATGTGTTT
>SKID01000091.1 GCA_007116605.1 Tissierellia bacterium | reverse complement strand
TCTTTGATCACCATGAGATTTCAAAACATGACGGTAAAGGTTTTTGGTTGTTATTGATAGCGGCACACCCATTTCTTTTAAAAACAATTCTTCCACATACTTATAGTGATTCATAGCCATCTTCGTTAGCCCTAAGTGGATTTGTGCAGAAATCATCACTTGATGAGTGCTTTCTTCATAAGGATCGATGGCAATGGCATGCTCGCAAATACGAATAATTTCTTCCATTTCTCCTTTTATCCTTAAGATCTCAAA
Source organism: Tissierellia bacterium (assembly GCA_007116605.1). GTDB lineage: Bacteria > Bacillota > Clostridia > Tissierellales > Dethiosulfatibacteraceae > 38-11. The sequence goes on along the minus strand of SKID01000091.1, from coordinate 6,899 downwards.
TGCTTTTCCTAATATTTTTAAATAGAGTCTAGCATAGTGATTTCTTATAGGAACAAGCCACGTTTCATAGGCATTTTCTGACATAAAAATACCCTTGTAAATGGAAATGGCCTCTTTGCATTTTGATAGAATAGCATCTGACTTATCAGGACTGAAGCTATCGGCTTCCAAGACTAGTTTTTCGAATATATCTACATCCACTTGAACCGTATCATCAATTTGGAAACAATAATTGCCTTCCTTAAAAATGATTCTTAGAGGCACATCCTCTTCATTTTCTAGTCGAAACATTTTATTGATATGTTTTCTGAGACGAAAAATTTGTGTTCTTAAGACATTTTTAGGGTCATCTGTATCTGCATCCATCATCAAATGGTCAATAATGGTTTCTGGCAGGATGGATCTGTTTCTAAACGTGACAAAATACTGGAACAGTTTGTTTAGTCTGTAGGAACGTCCCAGTTCAACCATAAAAGATTCGTTTTCAGTTTGAATCACGAATTTGCCCAAAGTGTAAATATAGTATTTCATTGCCCATCCACCAGATACCCTTTAAGGCATCAATTTATTGTCTAACCTGTTGAGTATATAAAAGCCTTTTCGATTACAAGTGTCTTCGCGATTGTAAGTCAAAAGACTATGATCTAATTGTCTAATCACTCCCCCTGCTTCTTCTACAATCACTTGCATTGCTGCTGTATCCCACTCCATCGTTGGTCCGCTACGATAATAGACATCCCCTTGGCCCTTGGCGATCCAACATCCTTTTAATGACGACCCCATGGGTATCACGTCTTTGATTTTCCCTTGGTGCATTTGAACTATTTTATCCACAAACACCGTGTTATGAGACCGGCTTTTTAGCATAATCAATTGATGTTGTCTCTGGGAGACTCTCATGCGTTTGGTTTTTTTTGATTTTGATGCATTTATTGTGAGATAAGCCCCATGTCCACTTAATCCTTCATACATTTCATCTAAAACAGGTGAATAAACCACACCCATAATAGCTCGCCCTTTGTAGGTTAATGCAATATTGACTGTAAACTCACCATTCTGCCTAAGAAATTCTTTAGTCCCATCTAAGGGATCTACTAACCAACAGTAGGGGTTTTTCAATCTTGATAAGTCATCTTTTGATTCTTCTGCTAATATAGCCATGTCTGGGTATTGGTGTCTGAGTTTTTTGACGATATAATCATTGGCTACTTGGTCGGCTTTGGTGACAGGGGTCTTGTCTACTTTGTAACTGACTTCTTGAGATTGTCGATAATATGCCATGATTAGGCTTCCTGCTTCTAGTGCTATTGTTTTGATTGGTTCTAACCTTTTTAGCATTGAGCCTCCCATGTTTATGGCGCTATCTTCTGTTTCATGAGGATACAACTGCATCTTCGTTTCTGACTATCAAGGATTAAATCGTATCCTCCCTAAAGGATTAAATTGTGTCCTCTCTGCTTAATATTTAGATCCTTTTCTTTTTTTAAGATTTTAATGAAGCAAAGGATCACGTAATGCGCGACTCGGATACGTGTTTTATCCTTGAATGAGCTGAAGCGAGGAAGGAAAGGATCACATAATGCGCGACTCGGATGCATGTTGTATCCTTTTTAGAGAAAGCTGATGTAATAGCTAAACTTGCTTCATATTCATTAGATAGGCACATAGCTCTTGACTAATGTCATCTTACCTAGCAATTCATAGGAACCCATGGTAGCTGGGATCAGATAAGAATCCCCTTTTGTGATGGCCACTTTTTGGTTGTCTTTGTAGGCAATTTCTCCTGCGCCTTCTACACAGGTGAAAATATGGAACCGGTTACGGTCTGAAGTTTGGTATAACTCTCCATTGACTTCATAGACTTCTATATTAAAATCCGCTGGTAAATTGTATTCTTTTATCTGGTTGCCCTTATGGGTTAAAAGCAAATAGTCGCTTGCTGTGTTAATATGGTTAAAATCTAGCACTTCAAATGCTTGTTTTAGATCTAATTCTCTGCCTCGATTATAGTCAAAGATTCGAAATTCTTTTTCAATGTTTTGATGGACTTCTAGTAAAGTAATGCCTTCGCCAATGGCATGAAGTAATCCACTTTTGACGTAAAACATATCGCCGGGTTTAACGTATACTTTATTGATGCATTCTTCATATGTGCCTTCTTCTAATGCCTGCTTAAAAGACTCTTTGGTACAGTCTTTAATCCCTAGGTATAGATAGGCTCCTGGATCTGCATCAATCACATACCAAGCTTCTGTTCTTCCACCGCTGAGACCCATGGATTTGGCATATGCTTCTGAGGGATGCACCTGAATGGATAATTTTTCATCTGTTGTAATTATTTTAATACTTAAAGGAAACCAATCGGTAGAAATTCGTGCTCCGGTCAGTTTCTGTCCATATTCTTCAATGAGTTGTTTTAGGGTTTTCCCTTTGAATGGTCCTTCTAATACCTCACTGTTAGCATATTCATGGCAGGCTACATCCCAACTCTCTCCGATTTTAATGTTTTCAGGCAAGTCATTTCGAAAAGATTCTAGTCTTCTTCCACCCCAAATTTTTTCTTTATAGATGCTTTTAAATTTAATCGGATACATTATTCCCGCCTCCTTGTTAAAACTTTCATTATTTAAATATTATACTCATATTACCGTATTTTTGCAAATAATATGAGTTGATTTCTTGTTATTTATTGATTTTATTCTCAGTGCTTTAAGAATACATACCTGCCATGTTTTCATATTTTCGACTTTCTATCGACTGCTATGGTTTAACATTAATAAGACTCTTGGATTCAGATGGAGTTTTAATCGTCACCTGATGTTATCGACCCTTACCCACGGACTTTCTTTATATTATTTATTCCCCACTTTAAGAAGTAGGGGTCTTAGTACTGTTAGTCATCGAATAAAATAACGTTGGAATGATAATGAGGTCAAAATGAAAATTTCTCATACTTTTATTGCTTTTCTGCTATTAATTGGTGTTATTATGGGCATATTAACAGCCTCACTATATCAAGGGGGATTGTTACATGTACTCTTGGTAATACTATCATTGCCTTTAATTCTCTTTAATATTTTTGCTGTTTTCAGAGAGCACCAGAGTGTTTTTGTGATGAATGCAAAGGCATTAAAGGATGTCACCTATTCACGTAGCTCTTTCTCTGTTTTTATGGCTGTTTTAGGTGGAGGATTGTTGACCACAGGTATTGCCCAAGTTGGGTTTATTAATGTGGTAGTGGCTTCTGCTCTTGTAGGGCTTATTGGAGGTTTGTTTTTGAAATCTCATCAAGTCCCTATTTATTGTGGTTCTTTTGTTGGGATGGCCGCTCATACGTCTATCAATGGGTGGATGGGTATGGTCATTGCAGGATCTGTGGCTGGAATTGTCTTCTTATTAGCTGGTCAAGTTTTTAATGGCTATGGTGGCAAGCTAGGGGCCATTGCCCTTCTTGGAACTTTTGCTGCAGGAATAGCGTCAGGAAATAGCCATCTGATTTTTGTCAATGGAACAGCTCAATGGTCATGGTTTTTAACCCTATCTGTCTTATTTGGCGGACTGGCTACTTACTGGATTCAAAAGCAATATCAAATGGGTGTAGTCATTAGTTCTGCTTTAGTGGGATTATTGATGGGGATGCTGATGCCTACTTTATGGGGACCTATAGGAACAACTGGGGCTGTTGCTGGTTTTTGCGGGAGTTTTGTGGGTATGTCAGCAAAAGATCGTCTACCTAGTGCAAAGGAACTGACCATCGCTTGTGTCTTTGCTGCTTTTCTGTTTCAGTTTACGTCCTTTTCTTTTATTGGCTTAGGTGGGAAACTTGGGGCCATCGCTTTTGTTTCTTCTATGGGGACCCATGGTTTGTTTCAGATTTTGGGCTCTTTAAAGTCTAGTGGATAGTAACTCTCCCCCACTATCCCGTGTCTATTATATGATTTTAGTCGTCCAATCTTCCACATTCCAAATGTCTGTGACCCAATCTTCATAAAATTCTGGATCATGGCTAACTAATAAAATGGTCCCTTTGAAGTCTATCAACGCTTTTTTTAGGGATGCTTTTGCGTCTACGTCTAAATGGTTGGTGGGCTCATCTAAAATAAGCCAATTGACTTCTTTGAGCATTAGCTTACACAGTCTGACTTTGGCGTTTTCTCCTCCGCTTAGCACCATCATTTTTGTCTCGATATGTTCGTAGTTCAGGCCACATTTGGCTAAGGCCCCTCTTACTTCTCCATTGGTCATGGCTGGATAGGCATCCCAGACTTCTTGCAAGGCTGTTTTCTGATTGTCTGATGAGGATTCTTGCTCAAAATAACCTGGGAATAAATAGTCGCCTAAAAGTACTTGACCATCATAGGGTTTTAGTTGTCCCATCAAGGTTTTGAGTAGGGTAGTTTTTCCTAAGCCGTTCACGCCTTTGATGGCTATTTTTTCACCTCTTTCTAAACTGACTTTTAGGGGTGAGGTCAAGGGTTCATCATAGCCTAAAACCAAATCGATCCCTTGTGTGACGTATCGAGTAGAAGCTCTTGCTTCTGTAAATCGAAACTCGGGTTTTATTTTTTCTCTTACTTTTTCAATTATTTCCATTTTATCTAGTTTCTTTTGACGGCTTTTGGCCATGTTGGTGGTGGCAACACGGGCTTTATTTTTTGCGATAAAGGTTTCTAGTTTTTCTATTTCTTTTTGTTGCTTGTCATAGGCTTGTTCGATTTGACGTTTTTTTAAAGCATCCATTCTCAAGAAGTTGTCATAATCTCCTTTGTAGCGAATAAAGTTTGAGTTTTCTAAGTGATAAACCACATTGACTACCCGATTTAAAAAAGTCACATCATGTGAAACTAGGATAAAACTGTTTTCGTAATTTTGAAGGAATGTTTCTAGCCATTCAATATGTTCTGCGTCTAAATAATTGGTGGGCTCATCTAAAATGAGAATCATGGGGTTTTGGAGTAAGAGCTTGGTCAGCAAGACTTTTGATCTTTGACCACCACTTAAGTCTGCCACATCTTTGTCTAGTCCAATATCTAAGAGCCCCAGGCCTTTGGCGATTTTTTCTATTTTGGGTTCTATGTTATAGAATTCATTTTGTTCGAGAATGTGTTGGATTAATGCTGTTTCTTCCATCAACTTGTTTAGAGTATTTTCGTCTGCATCTGCCATTTCTTCGTAAAGTTGCAACATTTCTTGTTCCATTTGATACATATCGTCAAATGCGGTCCTTAGTACTTCACGAATGGTGTCTCCTTTTTTTAATACGGTATGTTGATCTAAGTAACCTGTGGTAATTCGATTACACCACACCACACTGCCGTGGTCTGGCATTAATTTTCCTGTTATGATATCTAGCAATGTGGATTTGCCTTCGCCATTAGCGCCTACAAGTCCTACATGCTCGCCTTGGAGGAGACGAAAATTTACATTCTCAAGAATTTTTCTGCCTCCGAAATCATGATTGACATTTTCTACTGTTAATATACTCATTGATTTATTGCCTACCTTTAATTTTAATGCACATCTTCTAACTAAAAAATATAACAGTAAAGTAAGGAAAAATCAATGATTATTCTAAGCATGGCTTGAATAAGATTATTTAATAATTCCTCAATTGATATTGATTTTCAATTTCTGATTCTATATAATAGAATTAGGTTAAAGAGAAATTTGATTTCAAGTGGCGTTTTATACATTACTTAAACTAAAGATTTTATGGATAATAGAGGAGGAAACACCATGAAAAAAATATATATGATTTTATTGGTTTTGATTTTAGTATTTGTCTTAGCAGCCTGTGCTAGTAATGATTCTCCAGCACCCGCACCAGCTCCAGACCCAGCTCCTGCAGATAGTGACGCTGATGATGCTAATGGAGATGAAGACTTGATTTTCCTTACTTTAGAAGAGCTTGCTCAATTTGATGGTAGAGGTGACAATCTTGCTTATGTTGCAATTGATGGCATTATCTATGATGTCACTAATGTTCCTCAATGGCGTAGTGGTTCTCACCAAGGTAACATGGCTGGACAAGACTTAACGGATGTGATTAATAACCGAGCACCTCATGGCACCCGAGTGTTAGGTAATCTACCTGTTGTTGGGCGTTTGGTTGACTAATGGACTTGCTAGGGATACAAATGCATCTTCTTTGCTTAGTATAGAGGATCAAATCGTATCATCGCTGCTTAATATTTAGATCCTTTTCTTTTTTAAGATTTAAATGAAGAAAAGGATCACATAATGCGCGACTCTGATACGGATCTAATCCTCTTATTCACTGAGCAAAATGAACAATCATGTACACCTAAGAAGCATGTTGCATCCTTTTTAACTAAAGTGAAAGGATGCAAATAACCACATAATGCGCGAATCGGACACATATTTCATCCTTTTATTCACTGAGGCAAAATGAATAATCATGAGCATCTCAGAAGCATGTTGTATCCTTTTTGACTAAAGGAAATGAAGCAAATAACCACATAATGCGTGACTCGTCCACAGGACTCTTAGTTCAGATGTCGTGAAAACGGCAGCTGACCTTAGAGACCGTTATCCAGGGACTCTTCAGGGCTATTCCCCCACTTGAATAAGTGGAATTTAGCACTGTGAGTCATCGGAGATGCTTGTTTTATCCTTTAGTTAGCATTGAATATTAGTGCTACCCTAATAGGAAAAAAAGATCATCTATTTTCCCGAGAAGTGCCTGAATTCTAGTCATTTAAAGGATAAAACACGGTTTACTGGTGCACCTTATTGGATGCTTTTCTTTATTTTATCTCAGTGAATATAAGGATAAAATCCGCACCTGAGTCGCGCATTATGTGGTCATTTGTCTCATTTAAATATTAAAAAAACAAATGACCTAAATACTAAGCAGCGAAGATGCGCTTTTATCCTTG
>SKID01000089.1 GCA_007116605.1 Tissierellia bacterium | reverse complement strand
GGATTATAAAAAATAGACGCACTGACTGCGTCTATTTTTTTGATCTTAAATCAGCTACTCCTATTCGATTAGAAGCTCTTTTAATGGCTAGCTCAGCACGCAGCACATCCATATCTCCAGTTTTTTGTTGGAGTCTTTGCTCTGCTCTTTCTTTCGCTCGTTTAGCTCTTTCTATATCAATTTCTTCAGGCCATTCTGCTGAGTCAGTGAGGATAACCACTCTTTCCTTGCTCACTTTTATATAACCTTGTGAGATTGCTGCAATTTTAAACTGTCCATCAATTTTAATTCTAATTTTGCCTATCTGCAAAGGTGTTACAAAGGGCTCATGACCTTTCAATATCCCAATGTCTCCTTCAGAACCTCTCGCAATGACCATCTCCACCTCACCATGGAAAAACTGTCTTACGGGAGTGACAATTTCAAGCATGAACTTTGACATGAATTCACCATCCTTTCTTAATATACATGCAGTATATTAAGCTTCTCTTTGTTTCTTCATTTTTTCAGCTTTAGCGACTACCTCATCGATAGTACCTACCATCAAAAATGCTTGCTCTGGTAAATGATCATGCTTACCTTCAAGAATTTCCTTGAAACCACGAATCGTCTCTTTTAGAGGCACATAGACTCCAGGCGTACCTGTAAATTGCTCTGCAACATGGAAGTTTTGTGATAAGAATCGTTCAATTCTTCTTGCTCTAGCCACAATAATTTTATCTTCCTCAGACAATTCATCCATTCCTAATATAGCGATAATGTCTAATAACTCGTTATATCTTTGAAGAACTTCTTGGACTCCTCTAGCAATACGATAATGCTCTTCTCCAATAACGACTGGATCAAGTATTCTAGAAGTTGAATCTAAGGGGTCTACAGCAGGATAGATTCCTTTTTCAGAAATTTTTCTTGATAATACTGTCGTTGCATCTAGATGGGCAAAAGTAGTTGCTGGAGCTGGGTCTGTTAAATCATCTGCCGGAACATAGACGGCCTGAACAGATGTGATAGAACCTTTTTTAGTTGATGTAATACGCTCTTGCAAAACACCCATTTCTGTTGCTAATGTTGGCTGGTAACCAACAGCAGATGGCATACGACCTAGCAAAGCAGATACTTCTGATCCTGCTTGAGTAAATCTAAAGATGTTATCTATAAACAATAGCACATCCTGCTCTTCTTCATCTCTAAAGTATTCAGCCATGGTAAGACCTGCTAAACCAACTCGCATTCTAGCTCCTGGTGGCTCATTCATCTGACCAAAGACTAATGCTGTTTTATCGATAACACCTGAATCCATCATTTCATAGTAAAGGTCATTACCTTCTCTTGTTCTTTCGCCAACTCCTGCAAAGACTGATAATCCACCGTGTTCTTTAGCAATGTTATTAATCAACTCTTGAATCAAAACAGTTTTTCCTACACCAGCTCCACCAAACAAACCAATTTTACCACCTTTTGAGTAAGGACAAATCAAATCAACCACTTTAATGCCTGTCTCAAATATTTCAGTACTTGTATTTTGTTCTTCATAAGAAGGGGCTTCTCTGTGAATAGGTGATGTTGCCTTTGTTGTGACTTGTGGCTTACCATCAATCGGTTCTCCTAACACATTAAACATCCGACCTAATATTTCTTTTCCTACAGGTACACTAATAGGTGCTCCTGTATCTAAGGCTTCCATTCCTCTAACAAATCCATCTGTTGAATCCATGGCGATGCAACGGACTGTATCGTCGCCTATATGTTGTGCCACTTCAGCCACAACCATTCTATCGTCAATTTTAATTTCAATGGCATTCAAGAGTTTTGGAAGGTTGTCTTCACTGAATTCAATATCTAAAACAGCGCCTATGACCTGCTTGATTTTACCTTTATTTAATTCAGCCATCTGTATCACTTCCTTTCTACTATTAGTTTAATGCATCTGCACCCGCAACAATCTCAGTGATTTCTTGGGTAATAGATGCTTGCCTTGCTCTGTTATAGACTAGCTGCAACTCACCAATCATTTCTTTAGCGTTTTCTGTTGCACTTTCCATTGCTACACGTCTTGAACCCGATTCACTAGCAGATGCTTCAATACTCGCACCATAAATCACACTATTAATGTATTGTGGTACCAAATGTTCTAAAACTACCTCTGGTGAAGGTTCATACTCAAACATCATTTTTGATTTAACTTTTGACTCATCTATGACGACTGGTAGCAACCTTAAAGCTTTCGGTTCATATGAGATTGTACTGACGAATTGTGTATATGCAACATAAATTTCGTCAATCTCATGATTTAAAAACATTTCTACAGCTTGATTACCAACTAGTCTAGCGACTTCAATGGTAGGGTTCTCAGACACACCAACATAAGAGTCTACTACATCATAATTCTTTCTCTTAAAGTAGTCCCTTCCCTTTGATCCAATGGCAATCAATTTAACCTTTTCTTTATTCTGGATTTTTTCTTCTACAAGCTTACAGATATTTGAGTTATATCCTCCTGCTAGACCACGATCACCGGTAATAACTATAAACAAGGTGCTCTTTGTATCTCTACCATCAACAAAAGGGTGCTTAAAGCCTTTTGAATGAGCAATGATTTTAGCAATAGATTCCATAATTGTCTCAAAATATGGTTTAGAAGCCTCTAACTTCACTCTGGCTCTTTTTAACTTTGCTGTGGCTACTAACTCCATCGCTTTTGTGATCTGCATGGTGCTATTAACACTTTTTATCCGTCGCTTGACATCGATCATGTTTTGACCCAAACGATCACCTCCTGACTAAACCAGTTACTATTTATCTAAGAAATCTTTCTTAAATGCTTCTACTGCCTGATCAAGCTTTTCTTTAGTTTCATCATCTAATTTTTTAGACTCATAAATGACTTTGCCAATTTCAGGGTAGTTATTGTCCATAAATTCATAGAATTCTTTCTCAAACACCGTGATTTTGTCAACAGGCACATCTTTTAAGTATCTTTGGTTAGCTAGATAAATCATCATAACTTGTTTTTCAACAGCAATGGGATCATATTGAGGTTGTTTAATAATCTGCATTAAACGCTCACCATGATCTAAAGTTGCCTTTGTTTCTGGATCTAACTCAGACCCAAACTGAGCAAAAGCAGCCAGTTCACGATACTGTGCCAATTCAAGCTTTAACATTCCTGCCACAGACTTCATTGCTTTAATCTGTGCTGAACCACCAACCCTTGATACGGATAATCCTGCATTAATCGCTGGTCTTTGCCCTGAATTAAATAGTTCTGTTTCAAGGAATATTTGACCATCTGTTATAGAAATAACATTTGTGGGAATATAGGCAGAAATATCACCCGCTTGCGTCTCAATAATAGGTAAAGCCGTGATAGATCCTCCACCATAAGCGTCATCTAGTCTAGCCGCTCTTTCTAATAGTCTTGAATGTAAGTAGAATACATCTCCCGGATAAGCTTCACGACCCGGTGGTCTTCTTAATAACAATGACATGGCACGATAAGCCACTGCATGCTTAGACAAATCGTCGTATATAATCAATACATCCTTACCATTGTACATAAACTCTTCCCCAATAGCTACACCAGCATAAGGTGCAATATATTGTAACGGTGCCATTTCACTTGCTGTAGAAGAGACGACAATGGAATAATCCATAGCGCCATTCACTTCTAATGTCTCAACAATTTTTGCAACTGTCGATCTTTTTTGACCAATCGCAACATAAATACAAATCACGTCTTGTCCTTTTTGATTTAATATTGTATCTATGGCAATTGCTGTTTTACCTGTCTGTCTATCTCCAATAATGAGCTCTCTTTGTCCTCTACCAATTGGAATCATAGAGTCAATCGCTTTTATTCCTGTTTGAAGAGGAACTGATACAGACTTTCTTGTGATTACACCTGAAGCTTTTGCTTCAATTGGTCTAAACTTATCTGTTTCTATTGGGCCTTTACCATCTATCGGTTGCCCCAAAGAATTCACTACTCTGCCTAACATTGCATCCCCAACAGGAACTTCAACGATCCTTTGGGTTCTTTTAACAGTGTCGCCTTCTTTGATTTCCATGTCACTACCCATTAGCACACAACCTACATTGTCTTCCTCTAGATTGAGTGCCATTCCGAAGGTATCATTTCCAAAATCAAGAAGTTCACCGTACATACAATTTTCAAGACCGTGAATTCTGGCAATACCATCACCCACTTGAAGGACCGTTCCAATATCCACGGTATCTAGGCGGGTGTCATATTTTTTTATCTGTTCTTTTATAATTGAACTTATTTCTTCTGGTCTTAAACTCATTGCTTTACTCACCCCTGTCCTATACTATTATTTCTTTCAAACTATTTTGTAGTTTATCGAGTTTCCCTTTTAAGGTGCCATCAATTACTCTATCACCAAGCTTAATTAGAACACCACCTATAAGATTCTCATCGATTTTATTTATCAGTTCAATTTGCTTTCCGGACATTTCAGAAATCTTTTTTTGTAACCTTTCAATTTCTTCATTGTCCAAAGGTTTTGTCGTATAAGCAATTGCTTTGACAATGCCTTTATGATGATCGATTAGGTTTTCAAATTCTCTGGCTATGGCCATTAATTCTCTAATCCTTCGTTTATCCAAAATGATTTTGATAAAATTAGTCATCTCCTGACTTTGATGGGCTGAAAATACTTCATCAACTACTTTTTTCTTTTCGTCTGTTCTTACCTTAGGAGATCTTAAAATATCATAAAATTCGGGATAATCTGTACAAGTCTTTGTAATTATTTTAAGCTCGCTTAAAAAAGACTCCAATGAATCTTGCTCTAATCCTATTTGAAACAAAGCTTGAGAATAAACTTTAGCTACTAATTCTGCCATTGCTCATCCCCTACCTGTTCTATAAATTTGCTGACAAGCGTTTTGCTTTTTGCTTCATCTACTTCCTCTTCAAGAATCTTCGAAGCTGCCAAAATGGCTAAGCTAGAGAGTTCATCCTTAATCTCATTTACAGCTTTTTTTCTTTCTTTAAGGATGTCTTCATCAGCTTTTTGCTTCAATTTTGAAGCTTCTTCTTTTGCTTCTTGAATCATCTTATCAGTCTTTTCGTCAGCATTACGACGAGCCTTTTCCAGTATTTCCTTTCCTTCGTCTTGAGCAGATTGAATCATCTGTTGATATTTTTCCCTGTAAGATTCTGCTTCTTGATGAATTTTTTCTGCGTCTTCTATGGAATCCTTAATAGCCTTTTCCCTGTTCTCCATCATTTCAGTAACGGGTACAAATAAAAATTTTCGAAGCAAATAGTATAGGATAAGGGCATTAAAAACGGTAAATACGATGGTCCAATTAAATCCAACCAATTGTTCCCTTAACATTTAGCTGCCTCCTTCCATATTTTTTTAACATGCGGTTTTTTTATAGCAAGTTAATCAATGGATTCGCAAACAGCAACACCAATGCAATAACAAGAGCATAGATACCTGTTGTCTCTGCAACAGCAGCACCTAACAACATGGTTCTGATGATATCTGCCTGGGCTTCAGGTTGTCTTCCAACTCCCTCTGCACCTTTACCTGCTGCAAAACCTTGTCCGATACCAGGTCCTATACCTGCAATCATTGCTAAACCTGCTCCAATAGCTGAAGCTGCTAATATTAACGCTCTTCCTGTAATTTGTTCCATGATTAATTCCTCCTTGATCAATAGAAAATAGTTTTAATTTTTATTGTTATGTGATTTAGTCCATTGCCATGGCAATATAGACCATTGTTAACATTGTAAAAATAAACGATTGTAAGATCCCTGCGAATAAATCAAAATAAACATGCAATACGCCTGGTATAGCCGCTTGAAATATAGGTGGTATGTTAGGTCCAAATAATGCCGCACTTAAAGCACCTAAAGCACTGTAAACCAAACTCATAATAATCAATCCACCGACAATATTTCCGAATAAACGAAAACCGAGGGAAATGGGTGTTGCAATTTCACTAATGATATTGAGTGGCAACATGGGTGCTAAAGGCTCTGCAAATCCTTTTAAGTAACCTCCAATACCTTTTCTTCTCACCCCGCTAACATGTATGAGTACAAATGTCATCAATGCCAAACCAATTGTTGTATTTACATCTGCTGTCGGTGGCCTAATGCCTATGAGTCCCAATACATTCGAGATAGCTAAAAACAAGAGCAGTGTGCCCATATATGGAGCAAAACTCATTTTGTCTTCGCCCATTGTTTGTTTGGTTAAGTTGTTGACAGCACCTATAATTGTTTCAACAACTAATTGCCTTCGATTTGGAATTTTCTCTAGTTTTTTTGTAGCCATTATGGACAAAACAACCAGAAATATCATAATTCCCCAGCTAACCACAACTGTTTCTGTGATTTTGAATGTTCCCAAAAACTCCAATCCTGGAACCGTTGCACCAGAATCCCAGATAATCCTTGGGCCAAATCCACTACTACTCTCCATCAATTCTCCTCCTTCCTTTTAAAGATTCTTTTATAATATTCCTTGTCATCAAATAAATGGGTAACAAGGATTATAAACTTAATTAAGACCAATCCAATCACTGTTGCTAAAGCATGGATATAGTCTGCTTTTAAAGATACGATCAAAACCACACCTGTAATTGTATATCTAATAAAGTATCTAGAGGCTGCATAACCCTGTGCTTTTGCCATAGGTAAAGTAACTGCTTTTTCCATAGTTTTTGCAAGCTGAACAAAATTTAAAACGCCAATTAATCCTCCAAAAACATATCCATAAATCCACGTCATGGGACGATTAAAAAAAACCAATGCAATCACACATAACAAGAGTAAAAGAACTAAATGTATTTTTATAATCTTGACTTGAATTTCTACCGTTTCTCCCATAAATAAACCCTCATCTATCGCTTTTTCTTATCATCACGGAGGGCTATTTTATAAAGATTTAAAAATGCTGATATTACACCCATTATTATAAAAATAAACATAAACAAATATCGAGTGCCTACTTTTTCATCTATAAATTGTCCAATAAATAAACCTGCCATGATGGGTATAATCATGCTAATTCCGATTTGTGTGACCAAGGCAATATTTTGAAAAGCTTTATATTTTTTTTTATCCATGATATTCACCCATATTTTTACATGTATTTCATTTAATCAATCTGCTAAAATAACT
>SKID01000023.1 GCA_007116605.1 Tissierellia bacterium | reverse complement strand
TTAATACTTCATCTAAATATTCTGTCAACTCATACTTTTGAAAAAGTGCTCGCGTCTCTAAATCATTTAAGAATCTAGCATTATTTGTTTTTATGCTTTCAACATAAAAATCTTTATTGTATCTTGACCAATCTAAATCTTCGTCCCAGTCTTTGGATGCTTGAAGAAAAGTTTTGTCTGTTTTCCAATCATATTGGATTCTTAGAGTAGTTAACCCTTCTTTTTCTAATGGTGTAAAAATACTTTTTGTGTTCATTTTTTTCTCCTTTATCTTATTATTTAAGTCTGATTAATATCATTTTGCGCATTAATTTACTTAACTTTACTTGCTAATCATTACACAAAATTAAATCCTGCTTCAAATGCTAATTGATTCTTTTCTTGAAAGCGATTTTTGCCTTTTTTAGCAAACATTTTTGTCATAGCTGATATAGCCTCGTTTTTATCAAAGTCATTCATTAGTTTAACAATTGCACCTGTCATAACAATATTAGCTCCTTTTGGATGATCCAAGTTATTAGCGATTTGATTACAAGGAATACTAATAATATGAACATCCTCTCTATCATCGGTTTTGCAGGTTACTAACTCACTATTGATTAAAACAACGCCCCCAGGCTTGACTCGATTTATAAACGCTTTGAACGAAGGATTATTCATCGCTAACAATAAGTCTGGTTCTTCAAGAGATGGATTATATATTTTACTCTCACCATATTTTACGGTGCAATTAGCTGTCCCACCTCGCATAGCTGAACCATAAGATGGCATCCAAGTCACTTTCAAATCTTTTGAAGCAGCAATATCCGACACAATCAAACCGGACGTTAATACTCCTTGCCCACCGAATCCTGAAAAGACTATTTCTTTCATTTGATTACCTCTCTTTGCTTGAATTCCCCTAACTCAAAATAATCAATGAGTTCATTCTTGATTCTATCCATTGCTTCAACGGGAGTCATATTCCAATTAACGGGACAAGGGGACATAACCTCAACTACTGAATACCCCTCATTGTTCATTTGTGATTCAATGGCTTTTTTTATATATGATTTTGTTTTATTAATGCTCGCAGGTGAATGCACACTCCCTCTTGCTGCATAAGCAATATTAAACTGAGACGCTACTAATTCTGGAAATTTCATTGGGTAACCTGTCTTATCACAATCTCTACCTAATTGAGATGTGGTTGTTTTTTGCTTTGGCATTGTGGTCCAACTCATTTGTCCACCAGTCATTCCAAAGTTAGTATTGTTGACTGTTACTACAGTAATGTTTTCGTTTCTATAAGCAGCGTTAATTGTCTCTGCAATGCCAATACTATAAGCATCACCATCTCCTTGATACGAAACAATGATGTTTTCAGGAGAAACTGCTTTCATACCTGAAGCAACTGCTGCTGCTCTCCCATGAGAACAATGGAATCGATCCGCTACAAGACCTCCACCTAGATTAGATGAACACCCAACACCTATTGGAAAAATAACATTATTGTCTTGTCCAAGTTCTTCTAAGACTTCACAAATGAGTCTAATGATAATTCCATGTCCACATCCTGGACAGAAATTCATTGGTTTATCAATAATTGAAGGTGTTTTTCTTGTTTTTCCCAAATCAATACACCTCCTTAATCTCGCCAGACAAAATTTTCATAAAGTCTTTTTTAATTTCTTTAATTGCTGGAATTCCATAGACATAAGGCAAACAATAAGTCGGAACATTTTTGTCTCTCTTTGTCTTCTTAATTGATAATGCTGCGTCATCAACCATTTGACCTGTAGCATTCGACTCAACTGTTATAATTCCTTTAACATTTGGGTTAATTAAGTTAAATGCTTTTTCTGGGTAAGGCCATGCAGTTATAGGTCTAATAAATCCAACCTGATAACCTTCATCTCTCAGTTGTTCCACTGCACCTTTTGTGCTTTCTCCTGGTAATCCATATGAAACAAAGACATAATCAGCTTTATCTAGATTGTCAGATTCCCACCTTTGTTCATTTTCTTTAATGGTGTTGTATTTTTGATTCAAATCTATCGCTTCTTTCATTGAATTCCGATCAAATATACCAATTTTTTTGTAACTATAATGTCCATCTAGTGCCCAAGGCATTCTTTTCTTTTCAATAAAGTCTGGCATTTCAATGGGTTCCATCATTTGTCCTAATGCACCTTCAGTCATAATCATCGCAACCATTCTATATTTCTCAGCTAGATCATAGGCTAGAAAAACATGCTCAATAGCCTCTTGTATACTTGACGGACATAATACAATCACACGATAGTCACCATTTCCACCACCCTTGGTTTCACGATGGTAATCACATTGAGCAGAATAAAGCGTTCCTAAACCGTTGCCATACCTAACCACATTGATGACAACAGCACTTAATTCTTCATCTGCAAGAACTGACATTCCTTCTTGTTTCAAACTAATTCCTGGACCAGAAGACGCTGTCAAGCTTCTATAACCACAAGCAGCCCCTCCTATAATCATATTAATACCAGCTAATTCACTTTCAGCTTGTATAAAAGAACCACCTACCTCTGGTAATCTAGCTGATAGATACTCCATAATTTCTGTTGATGGTGTTATTGGATAACCAGCATAAAGTCTACATCCTGCTCTTACAGCTGCTTCTGCTATAGCATGGTTACCTTTCCACATTTCTCCCATTCTAAATACTCCCTCCGTTAAATTTCATAAACGCCATCCGGACACATGGTGTAACAGACGCCGCAAGCTATACAAAGCTCATTTTTAACTTGAACAGCTCTATAACCTGATTGATTGATTTTCTCCTCAAACTCAATGGCTTTTTTAGGACAATTTACCACACATAGGCCACATTCTTTGCATCTTTCTGTTCTCACTTTTATGATGTTTGCCATCGCTACCTCCATTATTTATTCATAGCATGATTCGATTAGAACCTACCTATAGAGATAATTTCTTAAATATTAATCAATTTTCTCTATTTTAATCTGTACTGATTTAAGTGCTGGAAAGCCAGATATTGGATCTGTCACATCATCGTATGTCAAACGGTTAATGTTTTCTTTTGCATATCCATGTGTGTGTTGAACAACACCTCGCATAATTTCCTTTTCATGCATGACTCTTGCATAGGTCTCTAGACTACCCACTCGAGAAGAAATTTTAATGCGGTCATTATTATTAACTCCTAACTCTTTGGCATCTTCTGGATGCATTTCCAAATAACCATGAGGATCAGATTTATATAACTGTGGTATGTTTCGATATCTACCATGGAAATATTTTTGTACTCTAGCACCCGTTATAAGCAAAAATGGATATTCTGTATTTTTTGTTTCCATATACGATGGATCATGATACTCTGGAATTCCATCTAATCCCTTAATACCTTTTTCTACCAAATATTGTGAAAACAACTCAACCTTGCCTGATGGTGTATTAAATGGTTTTTCTCCATTAGATGCTTTTACACGATGTTTTTCATACTCATATTCACCAAATATAAACCCGCTTGGATTAGTTTTTAGATCCGCTACCGTATACCCCGTTGGCTCTAACAACCATTCATTCACTTCATGATCATTTTTCCATTGAAAGTATTCTCCCGATCCCATTCGATCTGCTAATCCTTTAAACAACTCGTATTCAGTTTGTAGTCCATTATCTATATACTTACCTGTTATAAAAGCTGCCTGTTTAGCTGAATTACTAAATATCTCTTCTCTTTCTAAATATGATGCTGCTGGCAAAATATAATCTGCCATCTTACCTGTTTCTGTAATAAATAAATCTTTAACCACTAGTAAGTCTAGTTTAGATAAGGCTTCCTCTACTTTATTTGAATTTGCATTTGTTAATACAGGATTAGCGGCAGTCATTACTAGTCCTTTTATTGGATAAGGTTTTTCACTGATGATTTGGTCCATCAACATAAGTGTATGACATTCTTGCCTTCTTTCATATAAAACAGGATACCTATCCGCACCTACTGGTTTTAGTTCCAAAAGAGGTTTCTCATCGTAAATCGTCAAGCCTCTCATTCCAAGACCTTTAGGTGTCTTCATGCCACCTTTTCTATCCACTGAACCAGAGAGTGCATCAATCATGGTTACTGCTCGAATACTGTTAACACCATTGGTTTGATGTTCTAATCCAGTGCCGGCCCAACTTGATACACTAGGCCTTGCTTTAGCTATTGCATCTACAATCCGCGTAATATCTTTACCTTGAACTCCAGTAATTTCATAAACCTTCTCAAAAGTAAACTGTTCCGCATACGCTTTTAGTTGTTCAAACCCTACAGTGAAATTATCTATAAATTCATGATCAATCTCATCTCTTCGTATCATCTCTCTCATGATACCCCAAGCTAGAGCAGCATCAGTACCTGGCTTAATCTGAATATAAATATCAGCCTGCCTTGCAATATCAGTATATCGCGTATCAATAACGACCAGTGTAGCACCCTTTTCTCTACCTTCATTAATTTGTTGCATCCAGTATGAGTGAGAAACTGGCGCATTTGTTCCCCAATTGATAATCATTTTTGAGTTTTCATAATCTGCTTGGGGCCAACAGCCATATACTAAATTAAAAGATAGGTATCGGCTCGCAAAACACTGAGTGTCGTTGGAAAAATAGTTAGGAGATCCTACAGAATGAATCCATCTTCTTGCTAATTCTTCTTGTTGTGCAAAATCTATGCCTTCTCCCTTCCAAACACCAATGGCATTGGGAGCATATTTTTTTTGTAATTCCATTAGTTTTTCAGCAATTTCATCCATAGCTTGTTCAAGCTCTATCTCTTCAAACTCACCTTGATCATTTTTCTTTAACGGTTTATAAATTCTGTCTGGATGATTTAGCCAAGTAACTGCAGAACTACCCTTAATACATAATCTTCCCTTATTTAATATATTATCTTTATTGCCTTCAATATGCACGACCTTATTATTCTCAATGTGTGCATCAATACCACATAAAGTTCCGCACATTCTACAAGTTGTTTTGACTACTTTCTTATTTGTCATTTTCAACCTCCATTGACTTACATTGGTGCTTTATTGCATCCATGATTTTGCGATCCACTTTTTTCCTTGCTCTCTCATTAAATGACTCAACATCCTCGTAATTTAATGCAGCACCAACACAATGACCTACACATCTTGGATTTCCTTCACATAAGTTGCATTTTGTACTGACTAGGTCTTTTTCGTCAAATTGAATATTACCATAAGGACATGCTAAGATGCACATTTTACATCCCGCACATTTATCACTATCTATAATCACAGCACCTGTGTTTTCATCACGAGAAATAGCAGCTGCTGGACAAACATTTAAGCACCAAGCTTCTTCACAATGCAAACATGTCAGCGGGATTAGGGTTTGTTCATCAATATAATGATTCACTCTAATTTTAGAATATGTTCTCTCACAAGAAGTATTTGAATTCATGTAAGCACATGCAAGTTCACAATTTCTACATCCAACACATTTTGTTGTATCCATTGTTATTATTTTCATCTCTACCTCCATCAATATCTGTTTTGAAATGCTTGAATATCTATATAGCTTTCAATTTTTTCAGGATCACAATCTATTCTCAGTCCCTTTTTTATAATTGGTCTTAGTTTACCAAGTAATTTTACTGATTCTGATTCACCAATGATACAAGCCCCTACAATTAGACTATTTTTGTAACATAGCTTAATATAACCCTTGTATTGATCCATCGGAAATTCATAAGATCCGTCTATCTGTTCATCGTCGAAAATACCCATTGAAGCTACGGTAACACCATACATTTGTGTGACATTCATGTTCAAGCTTCCTTGGTATCTTCTTTGTTTTCCAATCATATTTGCACCTGCAATTTCACCCATTTCTACTGCTGTCGGCCATAATGCATGCGTCATATGCTTATCTCCGAATACAGTAGGACCTGCTGCAACATCTCCTGCTGCATACACGTCTTTAATGTTTGTTTCCATTTTTTCATTAACAAGTATGGCTCTATCATAAACTATGTTTGAATTTTGAATAAAGCTAATATTACTTTTGACACCTGCGCCTACAATAACAAAATCAACTACTAATGGCTGTCTGTTTTTCAAGTGTAGCTTAAATGAACTATCTTCTTGTCTTTCGACTTTTTCGGTTATCATACTGGTATAAAGGCTTAATCCACTATCTACTATATGATTAGCCATTACTTCCGAACCTTTTTTATCAAGCACATTGGGCATCACACGATCAGCGATTTCAATAATGCTTACTTCTAAGCCTCTACACTTGGCTGCCCACGCCGCCTGCAAAGAGACAAATCCTGATCCAATAATCGCCACACTTTTTTTCTGATTAAAAAGCGGCAATAAATCGTCTAAGTCATTTTTCGTCCACATATGATAAATCCCACTACCGTTAAGCCCTTCTATTGGTGGCGTAACTGCATGAGATCCTGTTGCGATTAATAATTTGTCATAACGAATAGCCTGACCTTTATTAACTGTAATTAATTTTTCAAGGGTATCTAAGGCAACGACTTCATCTTCTATATATGTTATAGCATTCTCCTCATAATAAGCTTTATCTTTTATAAATATGTTGTTATAATCCACTTTTTCTCTTAAAACATAGGGTAATAAAACTCTTGAGTAAGCTAATCCCTCTTCTTTAGAAATAATTGTAATCTCTGATTTTTGATCATATTTTCTTATTGTTTTAGCAGCAGAAAGCCCAGCTGCACTATTTCCAATGATTACCAGTCTCACTTTTTCACCTTCTTTGTATTTAATCACGAACTGATGAGCTCATTGCGATTTGCTTATCGCAATGAGCTCTGAAACTTATTAAGCTTCTTCAGCAAAATTTGGTTCATCACTTAGATCTATATCTGCAAAATATTTTTTACCTTTATTTGCTTTATTATTCCAGACATTGGCGATGCCTAAGTACGCCATTAACACTGATACAATCGGTGTTAGTATATTCAAAAATGCGTATGGTGCAAATTCAAATCCACTAATTCCAAGAGTTGTAGTTACAAATGCTCCAAAAGTCGTCCATGGCATCAGTGGTGCAGGCATCAAAGCTCCTTCACTGACTTGTCTCGCTAACATCGCTCTGCTTAAACCACGTTTATCAAACTCATTTCTAAATAATGCTCCATTTAATATAAACGATAAGTACACTTCACCAAACGCTGCTGTCGCTAAAACAGATGATACCATTACAATCAATGACAATTGACCCACTGTTTTTGCTCTTTTAATTAAATCAGCTATTAAAGCTT
>SKID01000048.1 GCA_007116605.1 Tissierellia bacterium | reverse complement strand
AGTCGCGCATTACGTGATCCTTTGCTTCATTAAAATCTTTAAAAAAGCAAAGGGTCTAAGTATTAAGTAGGGAAGATGCTGTTTTATCCTCTCTAAATACTAAGCAGGGAGGACACTATTTCATCCTCAGCAAAGGGTCTAAGTATTAAGCAGGGAAGATGCTGTTTTATCCTTGATACGAAGCAACGAGAACCTACTTTATCCTTTTTAACTAAAGGGAAAGGAAGCAAATAATCACATGATGGGCACCTAATAAAGAGGACTCTTAGTTCAGATATGGAGAAAAGGCCAACTGAATCCAAGAGTCCTGTTAATGGGTATTAAATCAGATTTTTTGAGTGGGCTAATTGCTTTCCGGTCCTAACATACTGTATCTCTGCTAATATGCTTAAAGCAATTTCTTCGGGAGAGTTGCCACCTAATGTTAAACCAATAGGGGCATAGACTGAATCTAATGTTTCTTGACTGATGCCTCTTTCGAGAAGGCTTTGAAACATGATTTTCACTTTACGCTTGCTACCAATCGCTCCTATGTAATGAACTTTCTTGTTAGCCACTTCAAATAAAGCATCTTCATCGTGTTTATGACCATGTGTCACAATGACAATAAAGTCGTTTTCAGTATACTGGAGGTGGCGTAAATTTTCGGCGATATCTCCTAAGACTAATTCATCTGCATCTGGGAAGCGCTCACTGGTGAGGATTTCCGGTCGGTTATCAAAAATCAAAGTTCTAAAATTGAGTGTTTTGGCTAGTTTATTAAGTTGAAGGGCAATATGACCACCACCTGCTATGATGAGTCGGTAATCAGGCTTTAAAACTTTCACAAAGACCTCTACATGTCCTCCACAGTTCATGGCTAAATCTTTGGTGAGATCATAGGAAATACAATCGCTGATATTTTTTCTAATCATATCCACAGCTTTATTGATGGTTGTCTTTTCCAAATTACCACCACCAATGGTGCCTTCAATACTGCCGTCTTCAAAAACAACCATCATTTTGCCTAACTCGGCTGGTGTTGAACCTGATGATTGGGTCACAGTCACGATGGCTGCTCCTTTTCCTAGTTTAAGTGATTCATTAAGTTTTTCAAACATGGTAATCCTCCTTTGAGATGTTGATTTGATTAAGTTCCTCTTGTGTATCGATATCAAAAAGTTTTTCTTGATCAAATACGACCAGTTGCTTATTTTTTTCTTTATCTATAATATGTCTTCCGCCGCTATCGCCATGAGTTTCTAGCAAGTCATTGAAATATTTCCTGGGAAATATAACAGGTGTTTTTCGCTGGTTGTTATATGCAGCAGCAGTGAGGATGGGGTTTGTTAAATAGTGGCTAATTAGGCGGTTGAAATCGTCTGCTAGAAATAGTGGTTGATCTCCCATAATCACCATACAGGCTTCTACACTAGGGTTTAAAGAGCCAATACCTAGTTTGAGACTTGCAGACATGCCCTCATGGGCGTTAGGGTTTTCAATGAGATGAATAGGATACTTTTTTATTAATTTCAAGACTTCAGGATTTCGATAGATGACGATGACTTCATCAAGACGAGAATCAAGACAGTTTTCAATGACGATTTGTATTAATGGTTGATGCTTATAAATGGCGAGTAATTTATCTCCATTAAATCGACGAGAAAATCCTGAAGCAAGGATAATACCAGTCATAATCAAATCTCCTCCCGAAACAACACGTCTTTTATATGAGAACAAGTTTTTAAGACGGTTTGCTTGATATAATGAGCTGCTTGTTTGTTTTTAGGGCTTAATCGATTGAGGATTAGCAGTTGATTATTGTGATGGTTTTTAAAGTATCCATTGGGAGATTGACATAAATGAATAAAATCTAAAGCTTCAATTAAATCCCCGTCATTTTTGCCAGTTATTTGGCAAAATAAATCTAGTCTATGTACATTATTTTGGTTAACGGGAAGGCCAAGAGCCTGTAATCCCATGACAGCCACATGAATATGGCTATTATCAGGGATGACAGGTTCATAGTGAGCATGGGCTTTTAATGGCTTTCCTTTAGAACCATCACCTTCTATTAACAGATAATCAAATTGATTTCTAGATTGTAAAAGATGAATGTCTGTTGGAGTATAACCATTTAACTTATGACTTTCGGTCACGCTGCTACCTGAATAGATGATTTGAGCCTCTTTTAATAGGAAGCTTGGATAATTGAGTAAATCTAGTATTGTCACTGCTTGTGATAGTGAAGGTATCCAAATTTGCGTTGTGGTTGTCATGAGCACTTTATGGTTTTGTTTTAATAAGTAATGGGCAATTTCTTCTAAAATTGTCGATTTTCCACCTGACCCGGTTACAGTGATAATGCAAGGCTGCTCTTTAGGAAAGGACAACTTGTGTAGATAGTCTAAAGTCATTTTTTCATTTCCACTGTAACATGTGGATATGGGATAGAGATGCCTTCTGCATCTAATTTCTTTTTGATGAGTTCATTTAAATCGTAAAACACAGTCCAATAATTTTCGGTGTAAGTCCATACTCTGACATTAAAGTCAAGAGAACTACTAGCCATAGCACTTAATCTTATCAGGACAGGTTTATCTGCCAAAACGAGTTCATGGTTATCGATGACTTCTTTGATGACTTTTTTTACATGGTCAATATCAGAGTCATAACTGACACCGACAACTAAATCAACTCTTCTTTCGGAATAAGCTGAATAATTAATGATAGACCCCGAAGTAATCCCGTTATTTGGAACTAAGATTTTTCGATTATCAGGTGTTTTGAGTGTAGAATGGAAGGTACCAATTTCAACAATAGTACCGGCGGTTCCGCCAGCTTCTACATAATCTCCCACTTTAAAAGGTTTTAAAGTGACTAGCATCACCCCGCTTGCAAAGTTTGATAAATTACTTTGTAGCGCTAGACCAATAGCTAATGAAGCTGCTCCAAGTACAGCGATTAGTGAAGTTGTTTCTACTCCAAAGTTTTGAAGAATAGCCATGATTAAGACAAACATCAAAACAAATTTAAGAATAGATAAAGCAAAACCTTCTAACATAGAATCAATGCTTTTTTTCTTTAATAGTTTAGTCACTTGATTGAGTACTAAGTTAATAATAATTCGACCGACAACATAGATGATAATCCCACGTAGAATCATTAATAAAACTGCTGCTAAGCTCATGCCGCCAATTAACATAAAATCACTCCTTTTAATTTGTTGTTGCTTTTATTATAATGATAAGATAAATGAATTGCAAAGTAATATGCAGAAAGTTGGAAAAAATCTTTAATAATTATCATGATTGAAAGGAGAATATACTAGGAAACTAGTATATGAGTGGGTATGGCAAAATTATATTTTAGATATGGTGCGATGAATTGTGGCAAATCTACAGCACTACAACAAGTAGCGTATAATTATAGAGAAAGAGGAATGGAAGTTGTTATAATAAAACCCATTGTTGACACAAAAGGTGGAGATAAAGTGGTTTCCCGTTTGGGAATTGAAAAAGAAGTGGATCTCTCTTTAAACTTTAGTGATAATGTGAGAGATAGGATTCATCAATATATAAATGAAAAAGGGGATATTCACTGTGTCTTAGTAGATGAAGCCCAGTTCTTAAAAAAGAGCCAAGTAGATCAGTTGTTTGCATTGGCAGTAAGAGACCAGATTCCAGTTATTTGCTACGGTTTAAGAACAGATTTTTCCATGACTGGATTTGAAGGAAGTGAGCGATTATTACTGCTAGCTCATAGCATTGAAGAATTAAAAACGATTTGTGCTTGTGGTAAAAAAGCATTGTTAAACGGTAGGAAAGTAGACGGTGAGTTTGTATTTGAAGGCAATCAAATCGCCATTGACCAAGAGAACAATATCACTTACGAGTCTCTCTGCCCCCATTGTTATTTTGAGAAAAAAGATCGATATGATCAACAGATTTGTGGTATAATAAATGATAATAATTATTAATTAGAAAGTTGGTAAAAAATTGGAATGTAAAAAGAAAACATCCATTGGAGGACAAGCTCTAATAGAGGGTATCATGATGAGAGGTCCAAAAAAAATAGCAACGGCAGTTCGTAAACCAGATGGAGAGATTGCGTTGAAAGTAGAAAGCTTGGGTGGATTTTCAAATCATCCTATGGCAAAAGCACCTGTTATACGAGGCAGTCGAGCATTAATTGATGCCATGGTCATGGGTGTAAGAGAATTGATGTATTCTGCTTCTTTCTTTGAAGAAGAGGCACAAGAAGATGCTTTAGACCGGTTTATTAAAAAAATATTTAAGGGAAATGCTGAAAAAGCAGTGATTTATCTCTCGGTAACCTTGTCTATGATTATATCTATAGGTGCTTTTATTCTCCTTCCTTCATTAGTGGCTAATTTAATGAAATCGGTTGTTCAGAGTTCACTGATGTTAAATTTGTTGGAAGGTATTATTCGTGTGGGCTTGTTTACTTTATATGTCTATATGATTTCTAGGATTGAAGACATCCGACGTGTATTTATGTACCATGGTGCAGAGCATAAAACGATTTATGCCTATGAAAACGGTGAAGAACTGACAGTAGAGAATGCAAGAAAATATAGCACATTGCATCCCCGCTGTGGGACGAGTTTTTTGGTTAATGTACTTATTATATCAATCATTGTATTCTCTATGTTTGGATGGCCTAATCCTTGGTTAAGAGTAGTGATTCGTCTTTTGATGTTGCCTGCAATAGCAGGGATATCTTATGAAATCAACAAATTTATAGGTAAAAATTCGGATACTTTTATTGCTCGTATTTTATCAAAACCAGGTTATCAGTTTCAAAAGTTGACCACTAAAGAACCAACGGATGATATGTTGGAAGTTGCCATAGCTGCTATGAAAGAAGTGATTCCAGAAAACGAAAATGAGGATTTGTGGTAGTGAAAACCGTCAAAGAAGTCATAAAAGAAGGGACAGAGTCCCTTATTCAACGTCAATACAGTCAACCTTTGTTAGAAGCACAGCTATTACTGGCTTTTGTTCTTGATGTGTCTAAGCAATATCTTTACTTTAATCTGGAACAATCGGTGACTCCTACTGAGCATCATATTTTTCGTGAATTGCTCCATATTCGCAATCAAGGTTACCCATTACAATATATATTAAGAAATCAAGAATTTATGGGCTTGGATTTCTATATAGAAGAAGGTGTTTTGGTACCAAGACCGGACACAGAATCAGTGGTTGAAAGATTGATTGAAGAGATTAAGGGTCTAAATTGGGATCAAAAAAGAATACGAATCTTAGATATCGGATCAGGGTCAGGGGCGATAGGTTGTAGTTTAGCGTATTATTTGCCAAAATCAACAGTAATAGGTATGGACATTTCCCCCATAGCACTTAAGATCTCAACAATAAATGGTTCTAGACTGGGATTAAACAACTACCATATCATAGAGCAAGATATTTTTGCTGATGATGGTTTTATGGATAAGTTTGATGTGATTGTCTCAAATCCTCCATATATAGCTAATAGTCACATCATGACTTTGCAGACAGAAGTATCTACTTATGAACCGTTAATGGCTTTAGCAGGAGGAGAAGACGGTTTAGATTTTTATCGTCAAATACTAAAACGATTAAAAGATTTCATTAAGCCAGAAGGACTTTTAGCTTTTGAGATTGGTTTTGATCAAAGACTGGCTGTTGTGTCATTAATGAAAAAAGCAGAGATGTTCCAGAGTATTCAAGTGATACAAGATTTGCAGGGGCTTGACCGTGGTGTATTGGCTTTCCGTATGAAAGAGGATTCCTTTAGACCTTTTGACAATTGACCTTTTGTTGAAACTCTGCTATAATACTTTGTCGATAGTTTAAGAGGTGAAATACATGTTAGATAAATTAGATTTTTTGAAAGACAAATATGTTGATTTGAGTCAACAAATTAGTAATCCGGACATCATTGCAGACATTCAAAAATGGCAAAAATTGGTTAAAGAGCATGCTCATATTGAACCAATTGTCATCAAGTATAAAGAATATCAAGAGCTTCATCAACAATTAAAAGATGCTCGAGAAATGATGAATGAAAAAATGGAAGATGACTTTAAAGAAATGGTCAAAGAAGAAGTCAAGGAGTTAACAGAGCAATTAGAGGAAACTGAGCATACCTTAAAGCAATTGCTGATTCCAAAGGATCCTAATGATGAAAAGAATGTCATTGTTGAGATTCGAGCAGGTGTAGGTGGTGAAGAAGCGGGATTGTTTGCGGGAAATCTTTTTAGAATGTATACCATGTATGCAGAATC
Organism: Tissierellia bacterium; assembly: GCA_007116605.1. Classification (GTDB taxonomy): domain Bacteria; phylum Bacillota; class Clostridia; order Tissierellales; family Dethiosulfatibacteraceae; genus 38-11. The sequence continues at coordinate 1,025 of SKID01000048.1, read as the reverse complement.
AAAAAGATGGAAGATGGAAATCATGAGTACTAGCGAACAGGGTATCGGTGGATTTAAAGAAATCATTTTCTTAATTAAAGGAAAAGGTGCTTACTCAAGACTGAAATATGAAAGTGGTGGTCATAGAGTCCAACGAGTTCCGGACACTGAATCCAGTGGTCGTATACATACTTCTTCTGCAACAGTGGCTGTATTGCCTGAGGTGGATGATATTGATGTAGATATTAATCCTAATGATGTCAGAGTAGATGTCTTTCGTTCTTCAGGTAATGGGGGACAAAGTGTTAATACTACAGACTCAGCAGTGCGATTAACCCATGTTCCTTCAGGTATTGTGATTTCATGTCAAGATGAAAAGTCCCAGCTTAAGAATAAGGATAAGGCTTTCAAAATTTTAAAAGCGAGACTTTATGACAAACAACTCCAAGAAAGAAATGATGAAATGGCAGCTAATAGGAAAAGCCAAGTAGGTTCTGGCGATCGTTCCCAAAGAGTGAGAACTTACAATTTTCCTCAAGGAAGAGTTTCGGATCATCGAATCAATTTAACCCTTTATAAGTTAGAAGCTTTTCTTAATGGAGATTTAGATGAAATGATTGATGCTTTGACGACTTCGGATCAAGCTGAACAACTAAAAGACGTAGAAGCTTAAATCCTGCTTGGCAGGGTTTTTTCTTGAGTGGTTTAATAGATTGAAAATTCTATAAGACTCCGATATAATAGTCTTTGTGAATGAGGGATAAAAATGACTCAAATAATTGAGATAGAAGAAGAAAAAATAGATGAGCAATTGCTTTTGAAAGGTGCTGACATCGTTCGCAAAGGAGGAACGGTTGTTTTCCCTACTGAAACGGTGTATGGGTTAGGTGCAAATGCCCTTGATAAGGAAGCGGTCGCTAAGATATATGAAGCAAAAGGACGACCTGCAGACAACCCTTCCATCGTCCATATCTCTAGCAAGGCACAATTAGAGATGATTGTTGAAGAGATCCAAAAAAATACAAAAATTTTGATGGATGCTTTTT
>SKID01000110.1 GCA_007116605.1 Tissierellia bacterium | reverse complement strand
TACAACTTTAGGAGAAAAAGGATGTTGTGTATATACTCAGACATCAGTGGTACACTATCCAGCAAAAAAAGTAAAAGTGGTTAATACAACGGCTGCAGGAGATGCCTTTATTGGTGGATTTGTTACTGCATACAGCCTTGATAAGAATATAGATCTAGCCATTAATATGGCCCAAGAGGTAGCCGCACTGACAGTGACAAAAAATGGCAGTATTACGTCATTGCCCTATCTCAATGATTTGAAGATATTGGCTAATAATTTAGGAAAGGAAGGTTGATTATGAGTGATGTATACAAAATTGTAACGGATAAAACACTGACCTATAAGCAACAATTTGTTCTATTAGCAAAAATTGGAGAAAATACAGATACAACCATACCCTACAATCCATTATGGATACAAGCAATAGAAGAAGGGATGGTCTGCGACTTATTCGAAGGCGCATTGCCTTATAGACCACGATATATTATTCCTGATTATCATGTTTTAATGGAAAAAGGCAGTGATTTCTTAGAATTAGGGGCACCTACAGATTTGTGGGAAGCAATCCATTCTTTGTTAATTATGTACAACCACGTGCCAAGTGTATCAAGTTTCCCTGTTTTTCTAGGAGATTTAGATACCTTATTAGATCCCTTTATTAAAGATGAACAAGAAGCAGAAAAAGCCATTCGTTTATTCATGCTTCATATTGATAGAGTGTTTACAGATTCTTTTGTTCATGCCAACATCGGACCTAAAGATACAAAGGCAGGAAGAATTATACTAAAAGTTACAAAAGAGTTACAAACAGCAGTCCCCAATATGACTGTTAAATATGATCCTGATATAACAAGTGATGAGTTTGCATCCTTGTGTGCATCAACCATGCTTGATACAGCGAAACCAAGCTTTGCAAATCACAAAATGTTTACCGAAGAATTTGGTGAAGGCTATGCCCTTGCAAGTTGTTATAATGGTTTAAGATTAGCAGGAGGTGGGTATACCTTACCTCGCCTTAAGTTAGCGAGTATTGCACAGAAAGCCCAATCCATTGAACATTTTAAAAATGAGCTTTTACCCTATTATGTACAGCTTATGTCAGAATTTATGGATATGCGTATTCGATTTATGGTAGAAGAAGCATCGTTTTTTAAAAGCAATTTCCTAGTCAAAGAAGGATTCATTAAGCAAGAAAACTTTGTGGGTATGTTTGGCATGGTTGGATTAGCAGAAAGTGTCAATACTTTATTAGAAATTGATGATCTTAAAAAAGGCTATGGCCATTTACAGGAAGCAGATGACTTAGGAGAAGACATCATTAAACACTTAGATCACCTAATTTCATTACATCCAGCACCCTATAGTGAAAATAGTCAAAATAGATATTGGCTCCATGCACAAGTGGGAATTGAACGTGATGGTCTAGGGTCTTCTCCAGGCACACGAATCCCAGTAGGTGCTGAACCAGAAACCCATAAACAAATCAACCATTCCACCCGGTTTCACAAGTATTTTCCAGCGGGAACAGGGGATATTTATCGATTTGATGAGACTTGGAAAAAAACACCGGAAGCCTTAGTGGATATTATCAGAGGCGCTTTACTAAGAGGGGTAAGATACTTTTCTGGTTATTGTGAAAACAATGATGTGGTTAGAGTAACAGGTTATTTAGTTAAAAGAAGTGAATTAGAAAAATTAGACCGAAAAGAAGCAGTGAAAAATCATGCAACCGTTTTAGGTCAAGGTTCTAGAGATTTAGCTAAAGCTTTAGATAGAAGGGTTAACCGTCAATGATAAAAGCACCCATATGTAAAATTATACCCTTCTCAAATGTGGACGGTCCTGGAAACCGTATGGCCATTTTTTTCCAAGGATGTCCCTTTAATTGTTGGTATTGTCATAATCCTGAAACCATTAACTTATGTAATCATTGTGGTTTATGTGTAGACACATGTCCTGAAAAAGCATTGAGTATGATTCATAATCAGGTCACTTGGAATGAACAACAATGCATATCATGTGATCAATGTTTAGCCACTTGTCCCAACCAATCTAGTCCAAAAGTTAAAAGTTATACAACAGATGATGTGATGGTTCAGGTTGATGAGTTGTCTCCTTTTATTAGAGGTTTAACAGTCAGTGGCGGGGAAGCCATGATGTATCCTGAGTTTTTAACAGAGTTATTTCAAAAGGTTAAAAAATATCCTTTAAACATTTTAATTGATTCTAATGGATATCGTCCTTTTGCTGATTATCCAATGCTACTTGATTTAATTGATGGTGTCATGCTAGATGTAAAAAGTATCGATCCATCCTTTCATAAAAAACTGACGGGACAAGACAATACCATCGTTATAGAAAACTTAAAATATTTAATCAGCATTAATAAACTATACGAGGTTCGAATAGTCTGTTTACCAAGTTATGATGAGCAAAACCGAAAAACGATTCAACAAGTAAGCCAAATAATTCAACACCATTGCCGATTAAAGCTTATTAAGTATCGACCTTATGGTGTGACTGATAATGGTTTGGATATTTTAGGAAAAGAAACTTTTAGTGAGGTTTTATTTGAAGAATACAAGCAATTAGCAAAAGCATTTGGGGTAAAAGATATCGCCATGATTTAAAGGAGGCCCTCTTGAAAATTACAGATAATGTGCGAGAGTTTTTAAAATTTGACTTAGGCTTGTTAAACACAGATGAATTTTATCCTTATTTGTTAGATGAATCCTATACCAAAGATGGCAAACAAACTTTTGACTTTTACTATGCAAAAAAAACAGATGATATACCTACTCCCTTGATTATTGTTGTCCATGGTGGTGGTTGGATTAGCGGACATAAAAGATCTAAATTTATGGCTCCTATGATTAAGCCCATATATGAAGGGGTATCCGTTGCTGTGATTAGCTATACTTTAGCCATGAAAGCACCACACCCTCAAGCCATCTTAGACATTAAGACCAGTATCCGCTATTTTAAAACACATGCCACAAAATTTGGAATAGACCCGAATAAGATTTTTTTATGGGGTGAATCTGCAGGGGCACATTTAGTGAATATGGTAGGTTGTACATTAGATGACGAAACATTATGTGACCGGTCCATGGGATGTGATGAGCAAAATCATCAAGTAGCTGGAGTCATTTCACATTATGGCATGACAGATTTTCTATCTTGTGATCAACACCTTGTGGATAATGGGGTAGCGGTGAGTTGGGCAATGACGGATGAGGATTCATTAGCCAGTTGGTATTTAGGGCAACCCATTCTTAAAGACATCAAAAAAACGTTAACAGCACAACCCATGTCGTATATTCATGAACGAATCCCCCCGTTTTTTTTAAGACACGGAAAAAAAGATACGATTGTACCCTATCAGCAAACACAAATTTTTGCCAAAGCCTTAACTGAAGCAGGCATTGATGTGGATGTAGATTATTATGCTGAAGCTGAACATACAGATCCAATGTTTTTTACTAATGATGAAATTAAAAAGATTGTTCAATTTATGAAAAGAGTGAGTCAATGAAGATTCCCCAGTATATGGAAGCTATTTATGCAAGTTGGCTAGGTAAATTAATGGGTATCCGATTAGGTGCTCCTGTTGAAAATTGGTCTTCTGAGCAAATCGCACAAGCATTTGGTAGAATAGAAGATTTTGTAGTATCTTATCCCGTTTTTGGAGCGGATGATGACAGCAATGGACCCTTATATTTCACTCGAGTTTTTGATGAAGTGGGACATTTTGATGTAACATTACAAGACATGGCCAATACAATGCTCAATGTAATCCCAAAAGAACATGGATTTTTTTGGTGGGGTGGTGTTGGCATATCTACTGAACATACCATGTATCATCATTTATCTCAGGGGATACCACCTGAAAAAAGTGGTTTAGCTGGTTTAAACGGTGTTGAATTGTCAGAACAGATTGGCGGACAAATATTTAGTGATGGTTGGGCCTATATTGCTTACACTGACACAAAAAAAGCTGTAGAATGGGCTGCTATGTGCGCTAGTATTTCCCATGATGGGGAAGGCATAGAAGGTGCTAAATTTGTCAGTGCAGCCATTAGCATCGCTTTTGAAGAAACGGATATATTTCAAGTGATTGAAAAAGCGAAAACACACTTAAAAGCAGATAGCCAATACGCCAATTTAATAGAAGATATCCTTCAGTTTTATAAATCACATCCAGATAGCCCAGATAAATGTTTGCAATATATAAAATTTCGATATCCTTATTGCAGATATGGTGGCATATGCCCCATCATTCCCAATAGCGCGGTGATGTTAATGGCATTGTGTTATGGGAAAAATAATTTTAAAGATACTTTATTAATCTGTGTCAATGCAGGTTTTGATACAGACTGTAATGCTGGAAATGTAGGCTCTATAATGGGTGCGTTAGTGTCATTAGAAGGCCTTTACAAGCCTTGGATTCAAGAAATAAATGATACAGCCATTGCATCGGGTTTGTTAGGCAGTGTGAATATGACAGATGTGATGACCCAATCTTTGCGTTTTAGCAAAATGGCAAGTCGATTAAATCGTCTTAAAGACCACCCTGTGCTCCATCAAACAAAATCAACTTTTAATTTTGCTTTACCCTATAGCACTCAAGGGTTTCTAATGCATAAAGAAAGCACTATAGAAGCCACTTTAAGAAATATTGAAGATTCTAAAGCTTCCTGCGGGAGAGCTTTACAAATTAATATACACCAAAGGTTTCCACAAAAGACTTTTCAGTTAATAAAACACACCTATTTTCGCGCAACACAAATTTATGATGCAAGATATGAGCCAGCACTGGCACCCATCGTATGGCCTAATCAGTGGATTAGAGCAAAGATGACAAGTCAAAATGAAGATGATTATGAAGCTTGCATCATGGCAGTGGATATTTTAGGTAATAAAAAACGCTCATCATGGTGTTTATTAAACAAAGATTACCAAGAAATAAAAATGCAAATTCCGTCAGACTTTCATTATGTCCATTATATTGGGGTTGAATTTAAGTGTTTGCAAAGAGGTTTTTTATCGTTTATTACTATTGATGAAATGTCAGTAGATGGAGAAATATTAGCAGAATTTGATTTTACTAATATGCCCCTAGAAGACTATGGTCTAACATTTGATGGTGGTAGGCATCAAGAAATAGCAGGCTGTAGTCATGTAGAAGGAGATTGGATGATCACAAAATCAGGATGCATGTGTGATTTTGAACAAGTGGGACATCTTCTTTGGGGAGATATAGATTTTAGTTTTAAATGGCTTGAAATAGCATTGCAAGATTGGGGAATAGGAAGTGAAGTCCATCTTTTTAAGCAAGGTGCCAAAAACTATATGGCCATTCAAAGACAAAAAAACAGCGAACTCATGGTTTACTATCGCAGTGATGAGATAAAGTGGCAAAAAGCGTTTTCGTTTGATTTAGTGAATTGGGATAATATTCTATTGCGCATCGATTGTTCTCATACTATAATAAAAATTGTCATCAATGGACACACATTTTCTCTCAGTCAGTTTTTAGATTTAAAGACAGGATGCTTAGGGCTTTATAAGCCTCAGCAGAGTACATTAACACTTAACCAGATAAAAATCAGTGCATACTGATTTTATATAATTAAGGAGGGTTCTATGAAGAAACTATTTATCAGTCTACTAATTATTATGTTGGTAGCAAATTTAGCAGCATGTACAACACCAGCACCAGCACCACAGCCTGAAGAAGGATTAAAAGTGGCCTTGTTAATTCCTTTTAGAGGAGATCAATCTTATTTCGATGTGACTGCCAATGGCATGGCATTAATTGAGCAGGAGATTGAAGGCGCACAAACAACCATCATTGAAATGGGAAGAGACCAAAGTCGATGGGAAAACTTTTTTCTAGATGCAGCTGAAGGAGACTTTGATATTATTATCGGAGGAAACTGGGAAGCATCACCAACGTTTGAATCAGTAATTGAGCAGTTTCCAGACCAAAAGTTTATTAATTTTGACTGGGATGTGCCACCAAGCTTTGAAAATACTTATGGTATGTTCTATAAAGCCAATGAATTAGGCTTTTTAACAGGACTTGTTGCAGGCTTAGTGACGCAAACAGACCTAGAGTTTTCTGATCCTTCAAAAAACATCATCGGTGCTATTGGTGGAATGGAGTTTGCAGGAATTAATGACTTCTTGTATGGTTATATTCAAGGTGCACAAGCTGTTAACCCAGATGTAAAAGTGTTTATTGCTTATGCCAATGATTTTGGTGATCCAGCAAAAGGTAAAGAGATTGCTTTAAATCAATATGCTAATGGCGCAGACATTATTTTCCATGCAGCAGGTGGAACAGGCAATGGTTTGTTTGATGCAGCTGTAGACGCAGAACGATATGCCTTAGGCGTAGATGCGGATCAAGCTTTGTTATTTGCTAATGATCCAGTAAAACAATCAAAAATCTTAACATCAGGAACTAAGAATGTTGATTTAGCAATTTTACAAGCTATTGAACGTCACTTAGAAGGAACGCTACCTTATGGTGAGTTAGAGATTTTAGGAATCGCAGAAAATGGTGTAGGTCTTGCACGTAATGATATCTTTAATGCCCTTCCTCAAGAGATTATAGACACTGTCAATGAATTTGAGCAAAAAGTTATTAACGGTGAAATCGAAGTTAGAAGTGCGTTGACTTTATCAACAGAAGAGTGGGATGCCATCAAAGAATCAGTGCAACCATAATTGCACCAATAAATGAATCCAACGCTCTACCCAAAAGTAGAGCGTTGTTTTTAAGAGGATAAAATATGAGCGATACTATTTTACAAATGAAAGATATAACAAAAATTTACTCTAATGGTGTGGTGGCAAATCGCAATATTAGTGTGGATTTTAAAAAAGGTGAAATTCATTCAGTAGTAGGCGAAAATGGCGCCGGTAAGTCTACTTTAATGAAAATGATTTTCGGAATCGAAAATCAATCTTCAGGTCAAATTATTCATAAAGGAAAGGAAGTCTCTTTTTCGGGTTCTATGGAAGCTATTTTAAGTGGCATAGGCATGGTGCATCAGCACTTTATGTTAATTGATGACTTCACAGTGGCTCAAAATATTGTGCTTGGAATGGAGCCTAAGCAAAAGAAAGTGTTTCTAGACAAAAAAGAAGCCATTAAAGTGACTAGAGAGTTAGCTCAAAAATATAATTTTAAATTAGATGTCACTAAAAAAGTTGCTGGTCTTACAGTGGGAGCAAAACAAAAGGTGGAAATTCTTAAAACCTTGTATCGGGATGCTGAAATTATTATGTTAGATGAACCAACGGGGGTTTT
>SKID01000106.1 GCA_007116605.1 Tissierellia bacterium | reverse complement strand
ATTTCATGCAAAAGAAAAGACCGGTTTTCACCGACCTAAATGCGTTCACACCTATCAACATAATTATTTTTAATTTTAACTTATTACCCATTTTTTCACTGCATTGTGTTTCAACTTTGCAATTAGCTTTAGCAATCAAAGCTTACAACATCACAATTTCAAATTTTACTTATATTATGCCTATGTTTGTTTACTCTAAACTCTGTATTAATTTGTCTAGTTGACTTCCTATTTTTTCGTGATTGCTTTCTACCAACATCCCATCTGCTCCTATTGGGTCTATGTATAAGAGCTGTGATAGCCATTGGCTCATACTCTGAAATGCTGCTTTTTCTTTGTCTAAGCTTCTGTTTTCGTTCATGGCATCCTCGATAGTGTTCTCCAATTCTCGGGCAAGAACCATTAACCTTATATGATAAATGCCTCCCATATCTAATTGTTTCAATTGAATCAATTGTAGTGTTCTCGCTAGACCTTGGATTTTTTTGATGTCTTTGTGGATCGAAGTGATTAACACGGCTTGGTTAATCTCTTTATCTTCAGGTAGGCTGTCTGCAATGGTGTGCATCACATCATGAAGTTCGGACAAAATGTTCCATAATAGCGACGCATTTCTTGTTTCATAAGCCATGTTTTTTTGGTGGGCTTTATACCAACCTGTTGATGTGAGCATTAGGATAATCACCAACAAGATGATGCCCAATCTTTTCGTCATTTGATTTCTCCCTTTTTAATTATTTATGATCTAAATTCTACGTGTGATTTTTATTAACATCATAAACCACACTTTCACGAAGAATTCGGACTGTCATTCATACATTGTACCCTGATTTATCATCATCTTTCAATGATTTTCGCTGAAACTCCACATGACTAAAGCTAGTGGGTTCTTAGGTGCTTTCAAACTTCCAAATATACTCGAAAGCATATAAAACTTATCTGCTTCCCTAATACTTTTACTACCTAAGATACCGCTCTGTACCCATTAACGGTAGTATGACGCCCGTTTAAAAACGTTATGAGTATTGTACTCCATTTCAGTTCATAGTTCAATGCTTTTAAACATTAGGCTTATATCCCCATAGCTAAAAAAAGAGATTTGCGATTGAATAGTAAATCAAAAAGGAAAAAAGCTATAATCGTTTGGGGAGAACGATTATAGCTTAATAGGAGTAAATTATTGGAGTTTTTTGCTTAATAAAAACGATGTCAATTATATTTTGGGGGTTTTTATGGTTCCCTATGTGAGGTAATTTCATTATAACCTATTCGATTATGAATGTCAATGCTATTTGATAATATTTTTCATTAACTTTGCTGAAGCATCTGGCACAAGTCTTTGCTTCTCATAAGGCATTCTTTCATAAGTGGGTGTATCTTGTTTTTCGGGTAGCTCAATCTTTCTTGGTTTCACTTCTTGATAATCAAACTGATTGATTAAATGTGTGATACAGTTTATTCTTGCGTTGCGTTTGATGTCAGACTCAATGACATACCAAGGGGATTGATCTGTATCTGTATGAACAAACATAATGTCTTTTGCCTTTGAATACTCATACCATTTTTTTCTTGCTTCAATATCCATATCGCTAATCTTCCATCTTTTCGTTGGATCATTGATGCGATCTTTGAATCGCTTCTCTTGCTCTTCTTCACTCACTGAAAACCAATATTTTATGAGTATGATGCCCGAACCCATTAACATATTTTCAAATAAGGGGACTGTTCGTAGAAATTCCCAGTATTCTTCATCGCTACAAAAACCCATCACCCGTTCAACCCCTGCACGATTGTACCAACTTCTATCAAATAGAACGATTTCTCCAGCTGAGGGTAAATGCTCTACATATCTTTGAAAATACCATTGCCCTCTTTCTTTTTCAGTAGGTTTAGCTAATGCTGCAACACGACAGTATCTGGGATTTAATGTCTCAGTTATTCTTTTTATGGTTCCACCTTTACCCGCAGCATCTCTTCCTTCAAAAACAACCACGACTTTCATTCCTTGTTCTATGACCCACTTTTGCCATTTAACCAGTTCAATATGTAGTCGCCTAAGTTCTTCTTCATAAATCTTTTTTGGAAGTCTATTTGTTGCTTTCATATTCCCTCCTCGTTTCCTTTACCCCATTATACAGTATAGAGGTATCCCATAACAAATGTTTACTTAACTTGAACTTAACTTGTTTATCATTGTTTTGGTTGGTCTTTTCCGATATAATAAAAAAATATTATGTCACAGTTACTTAAAGGAGGCATTTTGAAATTATATTCTAGTCAACATTCATCTTCATTCCAGCCAAATATTACAAGTTTTTTAAAAGATGTCCTTGTATGTTCTTTAGGCGCTTATGGTGGACCTGAAGCACATATGTCCGTTTTTTTAGATCAAATGGTTACCAAAAAGCAATATTTAAATGAAGAAGAACTCATAGAGCTTATTGCTCTGTGTAGTATATTGCCAGGTCCAACTAGCACCCAAGCTATCGTTTCTATCGGTTATAAGATTGGTGGTCCAAAACTAGCTTTTATGACTTTGCTTGTCTGGGCTTTACCCGTTTTATTAATGATGACTTTGTTATCCTTTTTGTATCCTCACTTATCCTTTATCGGTGGTGGTGCTAATAATTTTCGATTTATCGGTCCTATGGCGGTAGGTTTTATTATTGTAGCTGCTTATCGAATTTCAAAAAAAGTGCTTAAAGGTCCTCTCACTTATAGTCTTTTCATAATGGCCGCTACTATAACTTATTTTATAAGATCCCCTTGGATTTTCCCATTAGTGTTAATAATTGGAGGATTAATCAGCACTGTTTTTTCAAAAGAAAAGAATTTATGGCATAAAACAGCGATTAAGCCTCCTTGGATTTACCTCATAGTTTTTTCCTTATTTGCTTTACTTGGGCTTTTTTCAAGGTTGGTAGAAGTTCCTATTTTATTAGATTTGTTTGAAAGTTTTTATCGTTATGGTTATTTAGTCTTTGGTGGTGGACAGGTTGTTGTTCCAGTGATGTATAGTGAATTAGTTGAAGTTTCAAAGCATTTAACCCACGAAGAGTTTTTGACTGGATATGGTCTTGTTCAGGGGCTTCCAGGGCCTATGTTTAGCTTTAGTGCATTTGCAGGTGGCATGGCTGCTGCTCCTTATGGTTATTTTTATCAGTTATTAGGGGCCTTATTAAGTGGTATTAGCATCTTTTTACCAGGTATTTTGCTCATCTTCTTTGTATATCCTGTATGGGAAAACTTAAAAAAGATTCGTGGTATTCAAGTCTCTCTCACTGGTATTAATGCAGTGGCTGGTGGATTAATTAGTATTGCAGCGATCATTTTATTTCGTCAAAGCGGACTCAGCATAGAAAACATGATTATCAGTACATTAACTATTGTGTTATTAGCGACAAAAAAAATTCCTGCTCCATTATTAGTACTAAGTGTATTAGTAGTAGGTTTTATATTATAACCAAAAACATTGCGATTACCTTACGAGTTTTATATAATATAGATACACCCAGTTTATCAACAGAACTCTTGGCTTTAGATAGTGTTTGAAATACCACTTGATGTTTAGAAACTATGATCTAAGGACTTTACGCTACTTATTTGACACTTTTTAGTAGTGAACGTCTTAGCACTGTTAGTCATCGGATAAGTTAAGTTTGATATCGTTTTATAGGAGGTTTTTATTGAAAGAAGAAATAAAGAAAATTGAAGGAATCGTTAATGAGCTCGTTTCTAATGCATTACACGCGAAGGCAACAGATGTTCAAACCCATATCGTTAGAGACGGATCAAATACAACCATTACTGTTAAGGATAACGGTATTGGTATGGATGATCAAACGGTCAAGAAAATTCACCGATTATTAAACCAACCCAACAAAGTAGAGTTTGAAGATGTCTACGGCGGTCTTTCAGGAAATCGCCTTTCCTCTTCTGGGCTTCATATTGTGGGTATGCTTGTAGATGAAGCTAATGTCATCAGTCAACCAGGCAAAGGGACAGAAATCACCGTTTTTCGAAGAAAAAAATAGTTTCGATTAAATATATTCTTCATTACAAAACACCTGCTCAGACATCTGGACAGGTGTTTTTGTGGAGGGATGAAGAAATTTGTACACATCATCAATAGAATCTATAAACTCAGTTTGGGTGTAACATTTTGTCTAAAACTCAGCTATCGTTTTCTAAGAACTTAGGACTAATATTCATCTGATAAATCGCAGAAATAATCCCAATTGTCTTCTCATCGTTTTGCTCCAAATTATCAAGTCTTTATCCGACTGAGATCAAGCAATCTGATTTTTTATTGTTGATCACATTAATGTTTTTATTCTTCAACAAAACACTGACGATTGTTTCAGCATTAATTTTATCTACTAGATTGGCTGATTCATAAGTTGAAGCCGCAATATGTGCTGTCATGACAACATTTTCTAATTCTCTTAATTTAGAGTCTTCTTGAAGGGGCTCGTGCTCAAAAGCATCTAGTGCTGCTCCTGCTATTTTTTGATTTACAAGGGCATCATATAGGTCAGCTTCATTGATTAATCCTCCGCGAGAAGTATTAATTAGGTAAGCTGTGTTTTTCATCATCTCAAGTTCATTTTTAGAAATCATATCTTGAGTCTGTTCATTGAGGGGTAAATGCAATGATATAATATCTGACTCTTTAATTAATTGTTCTAAAGATACATACTCTCCTTTTAAGCCATTTTCAAACTTGAAGTTTCTACTTCTGTCATAAGCTAACACTTCAACATCAAACCCTGCAAGCAATTCAATAACTCTCCCGCCAATATTACCTACACCAACAATACCTATTTTCTTACCTGTAATCTCACTCCCTATTTTGCGTTTCCACTGATATTTTCTTATGGATGCATCCGATGCATGAATGTGACGTGTAATGTTTAACATGAGTCCTACAGTCAGTTCTGCTACTGCATTGTTGTTTCCACCTGGAGCATTTGCTACAAGAATGCCTTTTTTTGTTGCTGCTTCTACATCAATATGATCAGTACCTGTTCCGTGCATACATATAATTTTTAATTGATCACTCGCTTCGATCACTTTTCTGTCTACTTGGTCAATACCAATAATCATGCCATCTATCCCTTTAATCAAAGGCACCAACTCTTCACTTTTCAAGTGACCTTTTTGAACAAAGTGTAATTCACATTGATTGTCTTGTAAGTATTTAATTGGTTCCTGGGAATTTTTACCAAATGATTGAGATGTAATTAATATTTTATGCATAAATCCTCTCCTTCATGACTTGTGGTTATTGTTACCACACATTATCTCGATTTTATGTCTTGTTTAAGAGTATTGCCCTTCAGAATCACAATATGGACTGAAAAATGATTTCTTTACTCTATAATTCTAATACGCTCATTATTGACTAAATCAGTAAGAATATTTTGAGACACTTCAATAATCTCCAAGTCTAAAGTATTCTTAATTCTAACGATCTTTGGATTATTCTCATCAATTCTACTACAACACTTAATTGCTGCAATAATGGCTTCTCTCTCATTATCTAATGATATCGGAATCCTACCAGCCTCGGGATTTGCCGAAGCAATTACATTCGCATATGTAGATACTTGATTAATTTGATCAGCAACTTTCCTGGTCGTAAAATCAGCTAATCCTATGCCACATGCATTACCCTGGGTCGCATCTGAGAGACCGAGTACCACGATACGTTGTATTTTTGGACCATTAAACCCATCTAATTTGCCTTTAGTTGTTCTACCGATAATATTTGGATCCATACCTGCACCTGATATGTCTTTTCCAATTTCTTCAACGATTAAAACATCGATTTCAGGTACCATAATTGATGGCATTTGCCTCTTTGCAATGGTCAAGAGTTTTTTTTCTTCATCAATTATTTTATCAGACGGTATTGCTTGGATAGTCATCGTTTTGTCATAAGCATTTTCTATTATTCCAAGTCCAAAACCAATTTTTGTTTTTTCTATAATTATCTTAGCCACTTCTGGGATTAGTTTTGCAAAAGTATCAAAACCTTCTTGATGTAATCTAGAGCAACCGATATGTTTACCCAAGCCTATTGCCATCATTTTACAGATTCCACTCTCAATTTCGCCTTTAAAGTCTGTATGAGGTTTGATTCTAGCCACTGGTATGACCATATCAGCATTTTCGTAAGCAACTTTATCAAAATAAACAGGTATTCCATCAACTGTTTTACCGATTTCAATCACTTCCATTGATGAAATTATGGGGACTCCCATTTTAATTTCACTAATCCCATAACTTTCTAGTACTTTTAATTGCCCCGGTGCTGTAGCACCTCCATGGCTGCCCATAGAAGGGACAATAAATGGTTTTGCTCCTTTATCTTTCAAAAAATTTACAAGTGTTTTAACGATTACGTCAAGTTGATAAATACCTCTAGATCCTATAGCTAAAGCAATTTTTTGACCAGGATATACCCTTTTATATATTTCTTCTTTTCTTAACTCCTGAATGATTATTTCTTCTATGTTTTCAATTTTTATTCTGTCAAATGTCTGCATAACTTTAGTCATTTTTGGCAGACTGATTTTCAGTGCTGAATCCGTCAATATAGGCATTTTCATCTTCCTCTCTATCTTATTTAGTTTCCAGTCAATAGTCTAAGCGGGAATAGTATTGTTTGCGGGAAAAAAATAAAGATAAACAAACAAATTAGCAATGTTATTAAAAAAGGTGTGACTCCCTTTACGACTTTACTAAAGCTGATATCTCCTACACTTGAGCCTAGATATAGGATCGTTCCAACTGGTGGAGTTATCAGACCAATGCAAAGATTTAAAACCATAATTACACCGAAGTAATAAGGGTCTATCCCCGCTTGCCGAATCAATGGAAATAGTACTGGTCCAAATATTAGTAAATTGGGTGTTAAATCCATTACCATACCCAAGAAAAACAAGAATACATTGATAACCAACATTAAAATTATAGGCGTATCTATCAGCCCACTAAACAATGATGCAAGCTGATTAGGAATTCGCGCAACTGTTATTAACCAACCTACCGCTGATGCTGATGCAACTATTAACATGACAATTGCAGTACTTCTTGCACTATCGACAAATACTTGAGGTAAATCTTTAATTTTAAGCTCTTTATACCAGAACATCGAAACCCATAGCGCATAAATAACCGCAAATGATCCAGCTTCTGTGGGAGTAAATATTCCAAACCTGATTCCACCTATGATGATAATCGGCATTATAAGAGCGGGTAAAGATTCTCTTCTTATTTTTTTCTTTTCTTCTTTTGTAT
>SKID01000014.1 GCA_007116605.1 Tissierellia bacterium | reverse complement strand
GAGAATGCCATTAATTGCATACAATATAAAGCTAGACACAAATAACATTGAAATTGCTAATCGTATTTCTAAACAAATTCGATATTTAAGTGGCGGCTTTAGATATTGTAAAGCAATAGGTATAGAGTTAGAAGATCGTAAAATTGTTGAAGTCTCAATGAATTTAACTGACTATTCTAAAACATCTATCTATAGAGTGTTTGAGACGGTTAAAATGGAATGTAAACGCTATGGCGTTAATGTCATCGGCAGTGAGATTGTAGGATTAGTACCGATGCAATCATTAGTAGATACTGCTGAATATTACTTAGGGCTCGAAAACTTCTCCATTGACCAAGTCCTTGAGACAAGATTATAATAATAAGGTGCTCATTTGAGCACCTTATCAAAAGAAAGGAGAGATCCTATGAAAAAGAAGTTGATTTTAAATGCATCAGAAGTAGTTACTTGTTCAGGCAGAAGTCCAAAATTTGGTCAAGAGATGATGGATTTGCAAGTCATTGAAAATGGTGCTGTGATGATAGAAAATGATACAATCACCTATGTTGGCAAACAAGAGGCACTATTAAGTCAAATCAATTTAAAAGAGTATGAGCTTGTAGATGCAGGTGGTCATACTGTGATGCCAGGTTTTGTCGACTCACATACCCATTTCATTTTTGGAGGTTATCGTGCAGAAGAATTTTCTTGGCGTTTAAGAGGCGATAACTACATGGATATAATGAAACGAGGTGGTGGCATAGTCAGCTCAGTTAAAGCAACGAGAGAAGCCACCTTAGAGACATTAATAGAAGCAGGCAATGCAAGATTAGATGAAATGATTAAGCTGGGTGTGACCACTGTTGAAGGTAAAAGTGGATATGGATTAGATAAAGATACAGAAATTAGACAGTTAGAAGCCATGGCAATAATTAAAAAATCAAGAAAAGACATTGATATTGCAACGACTTTTCTAGGACCCCATGCTGTTGAAAAGCACTATAAAGGCAAAGAAGATGAATTTATTGATTTTCAGATTAATGAAGTTTTACCAATAGTGGCTGAGAAAAAGCTCGCTGAATTTGCAGATATTTTTTGTGAAGACAATGTGTTTTCTATAGAGCAGTCTAGAAGATTTTTAAAAGCGGCTCAAAGATTAGGATTAAAAGCGAAATTACATGCAGATGAGATTGTGCAATTAGGGGGTGCTGAACTAGCAGCCGAACTCAATGCAGTATCTGCTGATCATTTGTTACAAGCATCAGATACAGGGATAGCACAACTTGCAGAAAATGGTGTAATTGCCACACTCCTTCCAGGCACAGCTTTCAGTTTAAAAGAACACTATGCTCCAGCTAGAAAAATGATTGACAAAGGATGTGCAGTGGCTTTGGCAACGGATTTAAACCCTGGGAGCTGTTTTACGCATTCAGTGCCATTAATTATTGCACTAGCAGCACTTTACATGGATATGAGGACTGAAGAAATTATTTCTGCTCTGACTATAAACGGAGCTGCAGCCATTGCGAGAGAAAAAGAAATAGGAAGCTTAGAAGTGGGTAAGAAGGCAGACATGATTATATTAGACTTTCCATCATACCATTTCTTACCTTATCATATTGGTATGAATATCGTGAAAACAGTAATTAAATCAGGTGCCATCGTTTGGGAAAAATAATCTATAAGAAAAGAGATAAGGAGATAATGTAATGAAAAATTTAACATTAGAACAATTTAGTAAAGATACGGCATCAGATGCTCCGGTCCCTGGTGGAGGAAGCATTGCTGCAGTGTGTGGTTCTTTGTCGGCGGCTTTAACAGCTATGGTTGCCAACTTAACAATTGGTAAAAAGAAATATGTTGAAGTAGAGCAAGAAATGCAAGAGGTTTTAGAAAAAGCTGAAAAGATTAGAGTAGATATGCTAGATCTAATAGAAAAAGATTGCGATGCCTTTAATTTGGTGATGGATGCTTTTAAACTTCCAAAAGAAACAGATGAAGAGAAGCAACAAAGAACAGCTAGTATACAAGAAGGTCTAAAATCAGCTGCAATCGTACCTTATGAAATTGCTGAAAAAGCCTATAGTATCATGGCATTAGCAGAAGAAGTGGTGAAAAAAGGAAATTCTAATGCAGTTACAGATGGACTTGTTTCTGCAATGACAGCAAGAACAGCGGTATTATCGGCATTGCTAAATGTTAAAATAAATTTAGATTCTATTAAAGATGAGGAATTTGTTTCTGAAATGAGACAAAAGGTTCAGCAGGTTGAAGAAAAAGCCATTAAATCTGAAGCCCATATTTTATCACTGTCTCCTTTTTAAGGAATTTCATATAATATAATTAGATACTCCTTTAATCCTATGATATAATCAATATGATTAAAAATTCATTGATCAGATAAGGATAGGAGACCATTTGGAAAATATTGGGATTGGTAAATTAGCCATAAAGTTAGCTATCGCAGAAGAACAAGATGTTCAGTCATTAACAGAAGAAATTGGCAAACTAGGATATGTTGTTTATCGTGGTAGAGCGGGATCAATGGATGCAAAGAATATTTTTGCATCCGTTGAAACAGCTGCGATGAGACAAGATTTGATACGTGAGAACTATCGAGAAGAGCATGCTTTATACCATGGGATCATGGAAGCATTTAGCGGTTATTGCCGAGGTCAAGTGGATTTAGGCAATGTGTTAAGGAGCACAGGATTAGTTTATACAATAGTCAGAGGTCCTTTGGTGCATGGTGTAAAAGGGTCGGGAGATTGGATTGCTGTAGTCATGTACGGACTCATTGGTTCGCCAAGGCAAGGCTTTGAACATGAAGCAATTGGCATGGGGATTCAACCCATCTAAATTCTTTTGCAAGTATCCTTCTTGCATGTTATAATGAAATCAAATGAATATGAGCCTAGAGACACTAGATATGAGGAGGCGAATGAGGACTACAAAGTAGTTCTGATTTGCTTCTTTTTTTATGATTGATAAGTGATATGAAAAGAAAGGAGTGTGTAGGAGATATTCCTATACAAGAAAAAATGAAAAAAATATGGATTAATGGTTCAAGTTTGTCTTTGCAAGATTATATGAATGTAACAAGAAAGGGTTGGGTTGTAGAACTCACTGAGAAAGCAAAAGAATCGATTCAAAAGTCTAGACAAAGAGTGGATGGATTTTTAGATTCTGGTAAAACAATTTATGGCATTACAACGGGTTTTGGGAAATTTAGTGATGTGAACATTAGCCGTGAAGAGACTATTACTTTGCAGCGAAATCTTATTATAACCCATGCAGTGGGAGGAGGAGACCCTTTTGATACTGAAATAGTCAGAGGAATTATACTTTTGCGAGTAAATGCTCTTGCAAAAGGTTTTTCAGGTATTCGATTAGAAACGGTAGAGACTTTAATAGAAATGCTGAATCAAAAGGTTCATCCTGTTATTCCAGAAAAGGGATCTTTAGGAGCAAGTGGTGATTTAGCACCCTTATCCCATATGGTTTTGCCTATGATTGGGCTGGGACAAGCAGAGTATGAAGGAGAAGTGCTAAATGGGCAAGAAGCTATGGCAAGGGCAGGAATTCCAGTGGTCACGCTTGTTGCCAAAGAAGGACTAGCATTGATAAATGGCACGCAAGCCATGACTGCGGTAGGTGCGACAACTTTATATGATGGTTTAAAACTAAGCTATTATGCAGATTTAGCAGCTGCATTGACTTTTGAAGCTTTAAATGGAGTAACAACTGCATTAGATCCAAGAGTTCATGAAGTTAGACCCCATCCTGGTCAAATCAAAACAGCACAAACACTAATGGAAATGCTTCATGGCAGTCAAATGACTACAGAACAAGGTCAATTGAGAGTACAAGATGCCTATTCATTAAGATGCGTTCCTCAAGTTCATGGGGCTTCTAAAGATGCTTTAGAATATGTGTTAGGAAAAATAAACATAGAAATGAACGCTGTAACAGACAATCCTATTATATTTGATGATACAGGCATTTCTGGAGGCAATTTTCATGGACAGCCAATGGCCATAGCCTTTGACTTAATGGCCATTGCATTAGCGGAACTGTCTAATATTAGTGAACGAAGACTTGAACGATTAGTCAATCCAGCTTTAAGTGGTTTGCCTGCTTTCTTAGTTGAAAAAGGAGGTTTAAACTCTGGTATGATGATTGTTCAGTACTCAGCTGCAGCAATGGTTTCAGAAAACAAAGTGCTTTGTCACCCTGCTAGTGTGGATAGTATTCCATCCTCTGCCAACCAAGAAGATCATGTCTCGATGGGAACAATTAGCGCCAGAAAATCACGAGAAGTCTTAAAAAATGTCAGAAGGGTGATTGCCATGGAAATGATGTGTGCATGTCAAGCTATTGATTTAAGAGGTAAAAAACCTTTAGGAAAAGATACTGAAAAGGCATATCAGATCATCAGGCAAGCTGTATCACAATTAATAGATGATCGAGAATTATACGAAGATATCAATCAATGTGAGAGACTCATTATTGAAGAAAAGCTATAGAAAGGTTCTAAAGGATAATCAACCGGCTATTGGACTCAGATGGCGTTTCAAACGCCACCTGAATGTCAGATTTACCATTTCATGGATAAACAGTGCTAGGACGCTCACTTCTATTAAGTGATGTTTTAGCACTTTTATTTATCGGTTAAAATAATTTAACCAATGACATCGTTGGAGCTAATTGCCTCACTGACCACATCAATATTGCCAGCACCCATGGTGACAACAAAATCAGAGTGATTGACTTGAGATTTTAAGATATCAATGACTGTGGTAAAAGAATCACAGTAGATGGCATCGATGCCATTGTGACACAATTCTAAAACAAGGTCTCTGCTATGGATTTTTTTTTCGTCGATTTCTCTTGCAGCATAGATATCCACCACGTAGACTTTATCGGCTTCATAAAAAGAGGTGGCAAATTCTTTAAGTAAAAGATGTGTTCGTGAGAAAGTATGAGGCTGAAAAACACAGTGAAGTGTCTTTTTACACATGGGTCTTATGGTTTTCAAGGTAGCTTTAATTTCAGTTGGATGATGGGCATAATCATCAACCACAGGGGCATCGTTTAAAGTTCCTTTAAATTCAAAACGCCGGTGGGTGCCAGTAAAATCTTCAAGTCCTTGGATAATGACAGGATTTTTTATACCCATGACATGGGAGGCAGCAGCAACACTTAAAGCATTATAAACATTATGTTCTCCTGGAACACGCAGTTTCACTCGGCCCGCTAGTGTCCCTTTAACATATAAGTCGAATTCTGGATAGGGATTATACTTTATGTTTAAAGCGGAAACATCACTTTCGGGATTTAACCCAAAAGAAATTAATTGACAGTTCAAATTTTTAAAAAGATTATATGAGTGGGTACAGTTGTTATTGTAGATTAAGTATCCATCTGACGAGATATTCTGACTGAAATCATAAAATGCACTTTTAATGTCATCAATATTCTTATAATAATCAAGATGGTCTAAATCAATATTTAAAACAATGCCAATCTTTGGTTTGAAATGGGTAAAACTACGTTTGTACTCACAAGCTTCAGTTAGCAATATGTCATCTTGACCCACTCTAAGATTCCCATTAATTAAATCAAAAGAGGCACCTATCAAAATAGTGGGGTCTGTATCAGCCTTTAATAAAACACTAGACATCAGTGCGGTAGTGGTTGTTTTTCCGTGGGTTCCAGAGATCGCTATGGGATAAGTATAATCAGCCATTAATAAACCAAGAAACTCTGCTCGATCCATAAGGGGAATATTTTTTTGCTTAGCAGTGACGATTTCAGAGTTGCTATCTTTGACAGCTGCTGTATATACAACTAATTCAGGGTTTTCTATATTAGAAGGTTGATGACCCATGTGAATAATAGCACCATGACTTAGAAGTTTTTCAATTAAAGGGGAAAATGTCATATCAGAGCCAGTTACTTTCACACCTTTTTTTAGCATAATTTCAGCAAGACCGCTCATGCTAATGCCGCCTATTCCAATAAAATGGATCCATTCGTATGTTTTCATTTGCATCACCTTTTGTTTTAAGATTAATTGCGCTATTCAATTTAAAGTATCATAACTTAATCATTATACCAAGAAATAATCCTAAGATAAAGAGAAATAAGACTTGAGAAAAACGAATGAAAAAGTTATAATGTAGTTAATTATTCGTAATGAGGTGAACTTGTGAAGAAGTATCGAAGAAATCAACGCGTAGGTGCATTGATGAAAATTTTTACAGAAAGACCTAACCATGTCTTTTCATATAATTATTTCTCAGAGTTGTTTAATGCCGCTAAATCCACAATCAGTGAAGATATTATGATTGTTAAAGGATTGGTTCAAGATTTAGAATTTGGCGTCATTGAGACGATTTCTGGTGCATCTGGTGGCGTAGTATACATTCCCACCCTTAATGACGAAGAAACAAAAGCATTACTCTATGAATTATGTGATGCGTTTTCTAATCCAAATAGGATTATTCCAGGTGGATATATTTACATGAGTGATATTTTTCACTCCCCATACTATTCTTCTAGAATTGCAAAAATTGTGGCCACTCAATATGCAAAAAAACAAATAGACTATGTGGTGACAGTGGAGACAAAGGGTATTCCAACCGCTTTAATGACAGCTAAGGAGCTAGATGTTCCCCTAGCTGTTGTCCGCAGAAACACCAAAGTAACAGAAGGATCCACTCTTAGCATTAATTATGTGTCAGGTTCTTCAAAAAAAATTGGCAATATGACCTTGTCGAGAAGAGCCATTAGAGAAGGCTCAAAGGTTTTAATTGTCGATGATTTTATGAAAGGTGGTGGGACTGCAAAGGGGGTAATGGATTTGATGAATGAATTCAATGCAGAGGTTTTAGGGGTATATGTGGTCATAGCCACAAAAGAACCTGAGCAAAAGCTGATTAAAGACTATCATTCATTGCTATTATTAGAAGAAGTGAATGAAGAGAGAAAAGAAATCACTATTAAACCGAATATTATTAATCTTTTCTGATAAAATAAAGAAAGATTTTTTGCATTTTCACTTTTAATGTAGTAAAATATAAATATGTTTTGACAGAATATCCTGGGGGAAGGTGGTGAAACCATGCAAATCACAGATGTAAGAGTACGGAAGATTAACTCTGAGGGTAAAATGAAAGCTATTGTTTCGGTAACCTTTGATGATTGTTTTGTTGTTCACGACATCAAGATTATTGAAGGACAGAATGGGCCTTTCATAGCCATGCCAAGCAGAAAGATGCCAGACGGAGAGTTTAAGGATATTGCACATCCGATCAACTCCAAGACAAGGAACATGATTCAAGAACTAGTGTTTCAAGCTTATGAGGAAAAACAGGCGGAAGAAGAGGAATAATAGAT
>SKID01000137.1 GCA_007116605.1 Tissierellia bacterium | reverse complement strand
CAATCGAGATGTACGATTTGAGAAAGATTTGACTAAAAAAATCAGTGAAGCCATGACAAAAGAAGGCTTAATCACTGCTGAAGAAGGCATTCATATGGATGATGCCCTTAAAATTATGTCAGCCCATCGTATTGAAAAACTACCTCTAGTTAAAGCCAATGGTCAACTGGCAGGTCTTATTACAATCAAAGATATCGAAAAGACCATTAAATATCCTAACTCAGCAAAAGATGCTAATGGAAGATTATTAGCAGGTGCTGGAGTTGGTGTGACTAAAGATATGATGGAAAGAGTGGATGCCTTAGTCAAAGCAAAAGTTGATGTGGTTGTGGTGGACACGGCTCATGGTCATTCTACAGGGGTCATCACCTCTGTGAAAGCCATAAAAGCCAAATACCCGGATTTACAAATAGTAGCAGGGAATGTGGCTACTGCAGAAGCGGTGAGAGAATTAGCTGAAGCCGGAGCGGATTGTATAAAAGTAGGTATTGGTCCTGGATCTATTTGTACCACTCGTGTGGTAGCAGGAGTGGGTGTTCCTCAATTAACAGCAGTGAATAATTGTGCTGAAGCTGCCAAAGCTTATGGCATTCCTATTATTGCTGATGGTGGTATCAAGTATACTGGAGATATTCCAAAAGCCATTGCTGCTGGCGCTGACGTGGTGATGATTGGTTCTTTATTTGCAGGTACAGAGGAAAGTCCTGGAGAAACGGTATTATACCAAGGAAGAAGATTTAAAGTCTATCGTGGCATGGGTTCTGAAGGTGCCATGAATCAAGGAAGTCATGATCGCTATTTCCAAGAAGATTCCAAAAAATTTGTGCCAGAAGGTGTGGAAGGTCAAGTGCCATTTAAAGGTCCTATCAGTGATGTGGTTTATCAAATGGTAGGTGGTCTCCGTGCAGGAATGGGTTATTGTGGTTCCAAAGATATACAGGCATTAAAAACAGAAGCCCAATTTGTAATTATTACAGGCTCAGGATTGAAAGAAAGTCATCCCCATGACATTCAAATCACAAAAGAATCTTCTAATTATAGTATAAGAGGATAAAAGGAGCAGATAATGATATTAATACTTGATTTTGGAGCCCAATATAGTCAGTTAATTGCACGTAGAGTTAGAGAATCAAAAGTCTATTGTGAGATTGTACCCTATAATGTACCATTAGAAGAAATAGTAGCTAAAAAGCCATCAGGACTGATTTTGTCAGGTGGTCCAGCCAGTGTTTATGGAGAAGATGCGCCAAAAGCAGACAAGGAAGTCTTTAATTTAGGCATCCCGGTTTTAGGAATTTGCTACGGTGGTCAGTTTATTGCTCAAACATTTGGAGGCAAAGTCTCAAGAGCAACTAATAGAGAGTATGGTCGTGTGGGTCTTAATATGAAAAAAACCAGTCCATTGTTTAAAGGATTGCTCAATGAAACCTTGTGTTGGATGAGTCATACCGACTATATTGAACACCTGCCAGAGGGATTTGAAGTTACAGCAAGTTCGGAAACTTGTCCAGTAGCAGCAATGGAAAATTTAGAAAAAAACATTTATGCTGTTCAATTTCATCCAGAAGTAGAACATACGGATCAAGGCAGAGAAGTGTTGCAAAACTTCATCTATCATGTTTGCAATGAATTGCCAGAATGGGACATGGGTAATTACGCAGAACAAATGATTGAGGCGATTAAAGAGCAAGTGGGTGACAAAAAAGCTCTATGTGCCTTATCTGGCGGTGTAGATTCATCTGTAGCCGCAGTATTAGTTCATAAAGCCATCGGTCAAAATTTGATTTGTGTCTTTGTTGACCATGGTCTGATGAGAAAAGATGAAGGCGATCAAGTTGAGGAAGTATTTAAAAATACTTTTGACATGAATTTGATACGTGTGAATGCTCAAGAACGGTTTTTAGGCAAATTAAAAGGTGTGACAGACCCTGAAACAAAAAGAAAAATCATTGGAGAAGAGTTTATTCGCGTATTTGAAGAAGAAAAAAATAAACTAAAAGAAGCTTTTGGACATATCGATTACTTAGTACAGGGCACCATCTATCCTGATGTGATTGAAAGTGGCACCAATACAGCAGCGGTGATTAAAAGTCATCATAATGTAGGGGGCTTGCCAGAAGATGTTGACTTCGAGCTTTTAGAACCCTTAAGACAACTATTCAAAGACGAAGTCAGACAAGTAGGGAGGGAGTTAGGCATACCCGCTGAACTCGTTGAAAGACAACCTTTCCCAGGACCTGGTTTAGCCATACGTGTACTGGGAGAAATCACAGAAGATAAACTATCCATTGTGAGAGAAGCAGATTTTATATTTAGAGAAGAAGTAAGAAAAGCAGGCTTACAAAACCAAATTTGGCAATATTTTGCTTGTCTTCCCAATATTAGAAGCGTGGGTGTTATGGGAGATGAGAGAACTTATTCACATACCATCGCATTAAGAGCGGTCACTAGTACCGATGGGATGACATCTGATTGGGCTAGAATTCCCTTTGATGTATTGGAAAAAGTATCTAATCGTATTGTAAACGAAGTGGATCATGTGAATCGAATTGTGTACGATATTACCAGTAAACCACCTAGTACCATTGAGTGGGAATAACGATTGCAAACGCTACAAACCTTGGTTTTACTGGGTTTATGAGGTGTTGAAAGTGATTTTGACTCCATTTTGACTCATTCTTTCAGTGATAATAGTGATATGAGAGATTATGAAACCTAATAATGACGGGAACCTTGAGAGATTTGAGGTTCCCGTTTTTTTACTAATTTAGTGGCTGTGAGTGTATTAAGACAAGGATTCCCTATAGTAATGTCCATGATGTCCATGGGAACAGAAAGTAGAACTCTTGGTGCCTGGCAATAACTTATGGCAATAACTTAATAACTTATGCATTACTGATAAAATAATTCAACATCACTCTCTTGGAAAACTTTTGCTAAAATCCTTATCAATGTGATGTTGATTTATACTTATAATTGACCCACCTAGATAGATGATACCTGTTCTGATTATGCACAGGATCTTTAAAGTTAAACACTTTGAATTGACCCACTTTTCGATGAGCCCGCTGACTTAATTTTAGATTAGCATAAACATAAAAGGAAGAATTGAAAAAAAGACCGAATGAAAATCATAAAAGAGACATAATGAAAACCAGAAAAATGACCGAATAAGAATTGCAAAAACCACCGATTAGACTTATAATGTAGTAGAGGTGAAATAAAATGATAAATCAAGATTATTTACCAAGAATCATTGATAAAGTTGTTGAAAGTCATTTAAAGACATTTGGAGCGGTTTGTATTGAAGGTGCTAAATGGTGTGGGAAAACCTGGACTGCCAATATCCACAGCAATAGCAGCATATATCTAGGAGATCCTGCTGGAAATTTCCAAAACAAGTCTTTGGCAAAAATTGACCCTAAACTGGTATTGGAAGGGGATTCCCCCAGGCTAATAGATGAATGGCAAGAAGTTCCTGAACTATGGGATGCAGTAAGATTTGAGGTGGACAAAAGAGGTAGGAAGGGACAATTCATTTTAACAGGCTCTGCTACTCCTGCCCAAAAGGGAATACTACACAGTGGAGCAGGTAGGATATCCACCTTAAGAATGAGACCGATGTCTTTATATGAGTCCAAGGATTCCTCTGGACAGATTTCCTTTCAAGATATTTGCAATGGGAACTATATGAACATTGTGGTAAATGAGGCAAGTTTAGACAGGAT
This sequence comes from Tissierellia bacterium, assembly GCA_007116605.1. Classification (GTDB taxonomy): domain Bacteria; phylum Bacillota; class Clostridia; order Tissierellales; family Dethiosulfatibacteraceae; genus 38-11. The sequence continues at coordinate 3,672 of SKID01000137.1, read as the reverse complement.
CATAAACTTAATAATAAGAGGAGGATGGCCTGGTAGTTTAGATATTGATCCCTCAGATTATACTGTTCTTGCCAGAGAATACTTAAATGCCACTATCAATCATGACATCTATAGACTAGAAGGCATCAATAGGAACACTCGGAAGATGAATCTGCTCCTTAGGTCATTGGCCAGGAATGAAAGCACCACAGTTTCAATGAGTACCCTAAGAAAAGATATAAGGGAAAACGAAGAGGATGATTTGGATGGCGATACCATATCAACCTATCTAACTCTTTTCGAGAGAATGTTTCTTATTGAAAATCAGAAAGCCTTTTCTTCAAATATAAGATCATCAACCAGACTAAAAAAGCTAGATAAGAGGCACTTTGTAGACCCTTCATTAGCCTGTGCTTTACTGAATGCAACACCCAAGATGCTCATTAACGATTTGAACACACTAGGTTTTCTATTTGAAGCTCTATGTGAAAGAGACTTAAGGATTTATGCAGAATCCTTTAATGCCAAGCTATACCACTATCAAGATTATGATGGGGATGAGATTGACTCTGTTGTAGAGTTGGAGAATGGAGAATGGATTGCCATAGAGATAAAGCTTGGAAGCTATCAGATTGATGAAGCAGCAAATGCATTGATAAAAATCAAGAATAAAATAATAGCTGATGGTGGAAAACCTCCAAAGGTTATGTGTGTTGTATGTGGAGTTTGCAAGGCTGCATACTTAAGGGATGATGGGGTTTATGTGGTTCCGATTACAGCTTTAAAACCATAAGGTGCCGGTAAGGTGCCGGTAGCCCTTGGTGCCTGGCAATAACTTAATAACTTATGCATTACTGAAAAATAATTCTACATCGCTCTCTTAGCAAACTTTTGCTAAAAACCCTATCAATGTGTAGCCTCCTTAATAATAGAGGTGGTTATTTTATGTTATAATACCTGTGCTGGTCAATAACTTAATAACTGAACTTTTGGTTCCTGCTCTAACAGACAAGACAAGTCTGTTAGAGATCTGTTGATGTTAAGAAAATTTAGGTTTACAAATGAAACTCTACGATAGATAATATAAGGGATTTAATAGAAGGAGTGGTGAGGCATTTGATATTCGATGAAATTTTAAGTAAAGAACCGATTAAAAAAGGGTGGTCTGATGATCAAAAGTATTGTGCCACCACAAAAGATGGAACAAAATACTTGTTGCGAGTAGCCGCTATTGACAAAAGCCGACGATGTAAGGTTTTGTCTAGTATCTTGGAAAAACTATCAATACTGAATGTACCTATGTGTAAATTAATAGAAATAGGAGAGTGCCAGCAAGGCACTTATACTTTATATGAATGGATTGAAGGATTAGATGCAGAGGATGTTTTGCCATTTTTACCGATAGCAGAACAGTATCAATATGGATTGGAAGCAGGTCAAATAGTTAGGCAAATACATTCAATTAAAGCGCCTAAAGACCAAGAGTGTTGGCATACAAGATTCAATCGCAAAACGGATTTGAAGATACAGGCGTATAAAGGATGTGGAGTAAGATTTCCTGGAGACATGAAAGTGATTACATATTTAGAAAATCATCGAAATGCATTCATAGATCGGCCCCAGTCTTTCCAGCATGGTGATTACCATATAGGCAATATGATGTTGGCTCATGATAAGTTAATGATTATAGATTTTGAGAGATATGATTTTGGTGATCCATGGGAAGAGTTTAATCGTATTGTTTGGTGTGCTCAATTAGCACCTCCATTTGCTAAAGGGATAATTGATGGTTATTTTGACTACAAGCCACCAAGGAATTTTTGGGAATGCCTCGCTTTTTATATTGCTAGCAATACACTATCCTCTATATATTGGGCCTTGTCTCTTGGAAAAAAAGATTTAGATATTATGATGAAACAATCTCAAGATGTTTTATTGTGGTATGATGGTTTTAAAAATATAATACCCAGTTGGTATGAAGTCTAAAACGATATTTCAGAATATTTGGAGTATCATTGCATTGATATCCTATGTGTTGGCAATAATGATAAAAGTGTTTATTGATCAAGAGTTACGAATTGAAAACTTGAAAATCAAATGAGAAAAACGACGGAAGACAACTAAGGTGATCAACAGGACTCTTGGATTCAGATGGCGTTTGTAACGCCATCTGAATGTTAGTCATCGGATAAACAGATTGCAGCGACTGTTTAATCCTTTTTTTATGTTTCTGAAGATAAAATGTGTTATACTGTGATATAGGCAACAGTTCAATCAATAGATTGCTAGTAGTATGATATAAAGGAGTTTAAAATGACAAAAGGAACAAAAGCATTAATTGCAGCACTCATTCTTTTAAGTTTTTTAAATTTTAGAATGTTTGGAGTGATGCAATCACTTCAGAATGAGATTAGAAACAATAACCATCATATTAGACAATTGGAATCGAGAGTATCTTTTCTGGATAGCAGTATTCGAGAGGCATTAAACAGTTTTATAGAAGAGCAAAGTTGGTTGGGGCAAATTTCTTTATCGATTAATGCCATTGATATGGAAGACGAAACGGTAGAAGCAAATATTAGCTTTAATATTAATGAAGTGGTCACAGGTTCAAAAATTGAGATTTTAATTTATGATGACCCAGAGAAAGTTCAGATAAAAGAGTTAGTTATTGAAGATATATCCAGTCTGCGCATCAATGAAAAGGTAGTGCTGCCATTGAATAGAGATTACCAGATATTTGTTCAGATGGTTGGTGATTCAGTGATTAGACAAGGGGAAGTTGGATTCCTTAGGGTTAAATCAGGCTTAGAGAGTCTTTTTATATCTCATGGATATGCACGCAATGCAAAATTTGATAGAGACAATTATTATGAGGAAATATTGTTTGATATTTTCATTCATTTAGGTTGGCATGGTTCAGAAGCTTTTCAAGCTTATAGAGATGCTTTAAGCATTACACACATGGAACTTCAGTTATTTGCAGGGGATGTATTATTTGATACTGTTTCAATCATGAATAATGAAAGTTGGACTATGCGAGATAGGGACTTTGTGAGTTTTGAAATGATACCAGAAGTCGTGCCTGTAGGTCAAAAAATTAAAGACGAGCTGATGATTCGTGGAAGCTATCAGTTTGAAGAAAGAATAAATAGAGACACACCTGTCCGAGGAGAACTTGTATTTAAAGATCAGTTCGGTAGAGAATATCGTTTTTATGTGGATGGACTTAACTAAACAAATTCTTTGACAATCCTTTTGAAACTCAAAGATTTTTGGAGGATGACACACACACACTTATTATTAATCAATTAGAGCTTCTGATAGAGAACTTATCACAAATAGAATTGTGACTTTATTAACTGATGTCAGTAATATAATTTTAGTCTAATAGTCCAATTAAAAAGGAAGTGTAAAAATGTTAGCGTTAAAAAACCCCATGGAAGCCATGAAAATCCGAAAATCCGTTCGAACTTATGACGGATTGCCAATGAAGGCAGAAGATGTTTTGAGTGTAGTTGATTTTATGGATAAGCAGGCTTGTGTATTTAATGGAATAGTTAGATTTACCACCATTCAAATGGATAGTACAGAAGGTGTAAAATTAGGGACTTATGGTGTGATTAAAGGGGCAAAGACATTTATTGTAGCTAAAGCAAAAAAATCGACTCAAGACATGGAAAAAATAGGATT
>SKID01000101.1 GCA_007116605.1 Tissierellia bacterium | reverse complement strand
TGACTTTCCTGCTCCATTGGCACCAATAAGTGTGACAATTTCACCTTCGTTAACATGAAAGCTTAAATTATGGATGGCATGTATTTTGCCATAAAACACATTAATATCTTTGACTATCAGCATAAAATCACCTACTCTCCTAAATAAACCCTGATAACATCCATGTTGTTTTTGATTTCATCAGGTGTTCCTGTGGCGATTATTTTTCCATAATCCACCACAACAATGCGTTCGCAGATTCCCATAACCAAACTCATATCATGTTCAATTAGCAAAATCGCAATATTAAATTTGTCTCTGATAAAGTGAATGGTTTCCATGAGCTCTTTTGTCTCATGGGGATTCATCCCTGCAGCAGGCTCATCCAGCAACAAAATTCTTGGATTAGTGGCTAAAGCACGAGCAATCTCTAATTTTCTTTGTTTACCGTATGGTAAATTTTTTGCCATGGTTTCAGCGTAATCCTGCATATTAAATATGCTTAAAAAATCAATGGCTTCTTGATGTGCTTTAGCTTCTTCTTGCCAATAGCGTTTAGTTCGTAAAATCCCTTCTAAAGTGGTGTATTTCATTTCGTTGTGGTAAGCAATTTTAATATTATCAGCGACAGATAAATCTTTAAAAAGACGAATATTCTGAAAAGTCCTTGCGGCACCCATTTTAACAATTTGATAAGGCTTTTTACCTACAATACTCATGCCGTCAAGGGTAATATCTCCATCTGTAGGAAGATAGACACCTGTTAACATGTTAAAAATGGTCGTTTTGCCTGCGCCGTTAGGTCCAATGAGTCCGACTAATTCGTGATCATTAATAGCAATTTCAAAATTATCAACAGCTTTTAATCCACCAAACTGCATACCCAGTCCTTTAGTTTCTAATAGAGCCATATTAATCGTCCTCCTTAACTTTTTTTCGAGGAGATACAATTTGATTGTATCTTAGTTTTTTGATAGCACCAGCTAAAGAGAATTCTGTTGTTCCAAAGATACCTTGAGGTCTAAAAATCATCATGACAACTAATAATCCAGAATAGATGAGAAGGCGATAAATTGCGAAGTCTCTCAATGCTTCAGGTAGGATAGTCAAGACAACAGCAGACATGACAGAACCAGTCAAACTTCCCATGCCTCCTAAGACAACAATGACAAGGATTTCAACTGAACGCATAAAGTTAAAGGTATTGGGATCTAAAAAGGCTATAAAATGAGCATAGAGACCACCACCAATACCCGCAAAAAAGGCAGCTATGGCAAAGCCCATGACTTTATAACGAGTGGTTTGAATACCTACAGCTTCTGCGGCAATTTCATCTTCTCTAATGGAAATAATGGCACGCCCTTGACGAGAATTAGTTAAAGTATAAAGGACAGTGACTACAAAAGCCATAATCCAAAAAGCATTGCTGATATTGACCAGTCTTGGAATGCCTGTTAATCCCTTAGCACCCCCTGTAAAAGCAAGATTATTAATAACCACACGGATGACTTCTCCAAACCCTAAAGTAATAATGGCTAGATAATCTCCACGTAATCTTAAGGCAGGTACACCTATGACAATACCCATGATACCAGCAAACAGTCCACCAACGATAATGGATACTAATAAGAGACCTATGCCACCTGTAAGGATATCATTAGATCGTAAATAAATAGCGGTTAAAGCGGAGCCATAAGCGCCAACAGCCATAAAACCAGCGTGGCCCAAAGTCAATTGTCCTAGAAATCCAGTGGCTAAATTAAGGCTAGTCGCCAATATAATATTGATACAAATGAAAATTAAAATAGAAACATAATAGCGAGACAAGGTACCATTTGCTATAAGTATTTGAATCAATACAAAAACAGAGAGGATGGCAACAATGTTAAACAAATATGATTTAAAATTTACTTTTGTCATGTTTACACCTTCTCTTTCTCGTTTTTACCAAGGATGCCTGTTGGTTTAAACAGTAAAACGACGATGAGTAAACCAAATACAATGGCATCAGATAACTGACTAGAAATATAAGCTTTTGTTAAAGTTTCTACCATGCCAATAACAAAGCCTCCTAACATGGCGCCGGGAATAATACCAATACCACCTAAAACAGCAGCGACAAAAGCTTTTAGTCCAGGCATAACGCCCATGGTGGGAAATACTTGAGTATAGGATACGCTATACAATACGCCTCCTAAAGCTCCTAATGCAGAACCGATGGCAAAGGTAATGCTAATGGTTCTATTCACATTAATACCCATGAGAACAGAAGCTTCTTTATCCTCAGATACTGCGCGCATGGCTTTTCCTGGTTTGGTTTTTTTGACGAAAAAATCTAATAAAACCATAAAAACAATGGATAAAACAATGGTAACGATGGTCACTGTGCCGATGCGTAAAGGTCCAATAAAAACAGGCATACGTGGAATAATGGGGGGCATAATTTTAGGCTCGGGCTTAAAAATAACTAATGCTAAGTTTTGTAAAAATAGACTCATCCCAATAGCCGTAATTAATGCAGATATACGAGGAGCTTTTCTTAATGGACGATAGGCTAATGTTTCAACAGTGATTCCTAAAATAGCAGCCAGGACCATAGAAACAATAAGCACAACATAAAAAGGCATACCACTAGCTAAAACTGTAATAAAAGCAAAATAAGCGCCCATCATCATGATTTCACCATGAGCAAAATTAATTAAACGAATGATACCATAAACCATCGTATAGCCAAGAGCAATCACAGCATAAATACTACCCACAGATAGTCCATTGATGAATTGCTGTAAAAATAAAACCAAATGAGTTCCTCCTTTCATCCTACCAAATTAAAAACAGAGTAGGAGAGACAAATCTCTCCTACAAAGGAATTATAATCCAATGACTAACAGTGATTAGGTGCCTGCTTTTTCAAGTGGCAGATAAGTACTGTAGTGTCTCCGGATAACAGTCGTTCATATTTAAATAGGGTTTTTAATACTATCTAAACCATTGAACGGTGAAATAATTCATTAATTACCACCTACAAGATCAACTAATACATGGTCACCATTAACAACTTGAATAACAGAGATGCTTTTTTGTGGATCGCCATTCTCATCAAAAGTGATATGTCCTGTAACAGCTTCAGTGTCTGTTTTTGCTAAAGCTTCAACTACTGCAGCATAATCAGTTGAACCAGCGGCTTCAATGGCTTTGACCATTATGAAAGTTGCATCATATCCTAAAGCAGCTAATGCATTAGGCGTTTTATTCCATCTTGCTTCGTAAGCAGCAATAAAGTTTTGCACCATTGGGTTAGGATCTGTTTTTGCATAGTGATTAACAAAGAAATGACCTTCGGCAACTTCAGCGTAATCAAGTTCGATACCATCCCAACCATCTCCACCGATACATACTACATCAATACCCATCTCTTTCACTTGGTCTAAAATAATACCAACTTTAGCAGTATAATCTGGAATGAACAATACATCTGGGTTTTGTGCTTGAATAATGGTTAAAACAGATCTGAAATCCATATCATTACGAGTATAACCTTCATAATTAGTGATAGTCCCTTTTTCAGAAAACTTATCTCTAAAAGCCACAGCCAAACCTTCTGAATAAGGGTCTTCTGTATTAAACAAAACAGCAGCAGTTTGTGCACCTAGGTTTTCAACTGAAAATATTGCAGCAGAAGCCCCTTGATAAGGGTCAATATAACAAGCACGGAATACATTAGGTGCGTTTAAAGTGACATTAAGGTTCGTTGCAGTAGGTGACAAGATAGGCATGCCATCTTCTATAGCAATTTCTTTAATGGCTAATGTTTCACCACTGAAAGTTCCTCCAACAAGACCGACAATACCATCTTGATCTCTCAAACGGTTGTAAGCATTAACAGCTTCAGTACCATCACCTTTTGAATCATAAGCGATGATTTCAATTAGTGTTCCGTTAATACCACCATTGGCATTGATTTCTTCAGCTGCCAATTTGGCACCTTCTTCAACGGAAGTTCCGTACATACTGTAATCCCCAGTTAATGGACCAATAACACCTAGCTTAATCACATCAGGTGTGTCGTCACCACCAGTAGTGGCATTATTACAACCGGCCAAGACAGAAGTAAGTACTAATATGGCGATTAGCATAATAAGCAATGATTTTCTTTTCATGTAAAATTTCCTCCCTCTTTAAATTGTGAAATTTATAGTTTATTGTAAAACAAGCTTAATAAATATGCAAGATATTTTTTCAAAGAATGTTGAAATATTAAGAAAAAGTAACAATTCCCTAGGCTTTTGAGATCAAAAAACGTTTTCTTAATAAAAACAAGTGTCCACACATCATGCAATTGTTTCTGCAAAAAAACAATACATCCATATGAATGTTAAATTTAATTCATAAAGAAATTTAAATAGTCACAAAAAGTGAATGAAAAAGGCAATAAACCCATTTAACATGTTGACATGTCAATAAAAACAAACATATTAATATTAGTGTCAAAAAGGAAAAAATACCAAATAAATAAATAAATATAACATATAACAATTCAGAAAGATAAAAAAGCGAAAGATGACAGGGTTGAAAAGGACAACGTTCGTATTTTTGTGATAATCATTCCTGTTCAACCAGGTATAGGGTAATTTTTAAAGCAATAGCCCTAATTCTTGCGAATATTAAGCGGTATTCTTTGAAATATATTCGTGATTTCATTGACGTAGGGTATAGATTCTGTTAATATAGAATGGTCTTTAAGAGATATCTATTAGTCCTATCACTAACACTTTTAAGCCTCTCGGTTCTATTAGGGGAGATAAGTACTGTGGCGTTCAGGGATAAGGGCTTTAGGTGATGAAATCGAAGTGTCTTGTTGATTCTAAATTCAACAAAAAATTAAGTTAGAGCAAGCTTTTTAGGAGGAAAAATGTCAAATTTAGTCATACTTGGAGCCCAATGGGGTGATGAAGGTAAAGGAAAAATAACAGATTTTCTAGCAAGTCAAGCAGATTATATTGTTCGTTATCAAGGGGGCAATAATGCAGGGCATACGGTTGAGTTAGAAAATCAGAAATATAAATTGCATCTCATACCCTCAGGTATCTTTAACAAAAATAAGTCATGCATTATTGGGAATGGTGTTGTGGTTAATCCAGAAGCTTTAGTCAAAGAAATCAAATATTTAAATGACCTCAATGTTTCTGTTGAGGGTCTAGTTATTTCTGATAGGGCCCATATTATCTTTCCTTATCATGTAGAAATTGATCGGTTAGAAGAAGAGCATCGAGGTGAAGATAGAATCGGTACCACCATCAAAGGAATCGGCCCCTGTTATCGTGATAAAGTGGAGAGAAGCGGTATCCGCATGTGTGACTTTTCAAACAGAGGATTTTTCGAGAAAATTTTAAGAAAAAATATTAAGAGAAAAAATGACTTAATTGTCAAATATTATGGCAGCACACCACTAGATGAAGACACAATGGTCCAAGACTATATGGGTTATATGGAAGAAATTGCTCCCTATATTACAGATATTAATGTCATTATGAGAAAAGCAGTTAAAGATAATGCAAATATTTTGTTTGAAGGTGCCCAAGGAACTTTACTTGACATTGATTATGGCACGTACCCCTTTGTAACATCTTCTCATCCAACCACTAGTGGGATTGCTTGTGGAGCAGGGATTAGTCCCTTTAGGCTAGAAAAAGCCCTAGGTGTAGTTAAAGCTTATACAACAAGAGTAGGAAGAGGACCTTTTGTCACGGAGCTTACTGATGAGACTGGAGATTGGATTAGAGAAAGAGGCTTTGAATACGGAACAACTACAGGAAGAGCGAGAAGATGTGGCTGGATTGATATGGTCATGCTAAATTACTCTATAGAAATCAATGGATTTACGTCGATTGCTTTAACAAAGCTAGATACATTGTCGGATCTTGAAACAATACGTATTGCGACAGCCTATCAGTTGGATGGCGAATTAATAGATTACTTCCCAGCTAGCCTAGAGACTTTATCACGCTGCGAACCCATTTACATTGATATGCCAGGTTGGTCTTTAGAAGAAGTACAAAATGCAAAAACTTACGATGAACTTCCTGTAAATGCCAAAAAGTATGTGGAAAAAATAGAAGAACTACTTGGAGTCCCAGCAGATATTGTATCAGTAGGACCTAAAAGAAGTGAAACGTTTGTAAGGGGAACTTTCTTTTAAAAAGAAAAAAACTCAAAAACATAATAATATAAATTATTTTACAAACACAAGGATATTATCTTGACAAAAGAAATATCCTTGTTGTATTATATCATGGCGGTCCAAAAAGACCTGACCCATTAGCTCAGCAGGTAGAGCACCTGACTTTTAATCAGGGTGTCCGGCGTTCGAGTCGCCGATGGGTCACCAATACAAAAAAAACGGTAGACGATGGTCGGCTACTGTTTTTTCAATTTTTGGGCTTTTTTTGGTTTTTGAGATTTTTTGATACTAAATGGCTATAAAATCGTATAGCTCAATACGATGTAGACAACATAAAGAGCAGCTAAGACAGCACCTTCTTTTTTTGAGATTTGTTGATCCCAATTATTCGCAAAAATTCTAAAAGCAATTAATATGATCAGCATGGCAGGAAACTGAAGCTTATAAAACTCTATAGGTACAAACAATCCCTGTTTTGTCACTGAAGCAGATAAGCCAACAACAAACAATATATTTAATACATTTGCACCGACAATATTGCCAACAGCTAATCCGCCATGCCCTTTCCTTACAGCAGTAATGGCAGTGATGAGTTCTGGAAGACTCGTTCCAAATGCTACAAGAGTGGCCGCTACAATACTCTGAGGAATACCAATACGGTAAGCAATAATTTCAACTGTAGGGATTAAAATTTTCGAAGAAGCGATGACTAATGACATCCCAACGGCGAGCAATAATAGATGACGTATGGTGTTATTTGGGCCATCGTCTTGGTTTTCCAGTGATTCTCGAGATGATTGCTTGGACCATTTAATAGAAAGGTATAAATACAACAAAAGCATACTCACCAGAATAAAACCCATCCATTGATGAATCAAACCACCTGAGCCAGACACCCACATGGGTAAACTAAAAAAGATTAAAAGCAAAGCTAGATAAAACTGTAAATTACCTTGACGCTGAATAGCGTTTTTGTCAACAGGCACTTTGCCCAACAAAGCGGCAAATCCAATAATTAAACTTGCGTTAGCAATAATAGATCCGATGGCATTTCCTAAAGCAAGATCTGGATTTCCTTGGATTGCAGCAAAAACAGAGACACTTGCTTCTGGGAGGGTGGTACCTAGAGAAACAATAGTAGCACCAATAATAACTTGAGGCACGCCCCAACGCAAAGACGTTGTTACAGCTTGTGCAATGAGCACATCTGCACCTTAACCTAATATCACAATAGAACCAACAAAAACAAGTACAAGTACGATTAAAGTTTGATTGATAAGTAAATCATAAATCAATACATCCATAAGAACTCCTTTTTTATGCCCTGAGGCAAATTGATGGTGATAATTTCCTGGTGGCTTTTCCGTCAAAAGTCAATTTGAGGCAAACAAAAAGACTCAACGACAAATTAGCCGTAGA
>SKID01000063.1 GCA_007116605.1 Tissierellia bacterium | reverse complement strand
TCTTGAATTACATTCTTTCAAAGCACCCTCTTAAGTACCTAGACGTTTATGGCATTACTATCAATATAAATCGTAATGGTTGTCAATTAACTTTAAATAAAGTTTTTTCTTAACACTATAACCAAAAACGTATTTATTCAGGCTTCGCGGACAATTTATAAATTATTGAAATAGCATATATAAATAATATTACCAACCCTCCTTTAATAAATATACTTTTGTATTTCTTTAGCACCTTTTTTTAAAATATCAATGTAAAACTCTAAGTCATCGGTTCTTATTGTGTTTTTAACAGCTGCTAAAGCAATGCAGCCATATATCTTCCCCTCAGTATTAAAAATAGGTACACCAATACCCAAGGCTCCCATCAAATTCTCTTCATCACTGATGGCATAACCTTGTTCTCGAATCTTTGCATATTCTTTTAATAAAAGTTCTGGATCTATAATGGTATTGTGGGTAGCTTTTTCTAATAAAGTTCCCCTTACAATACTTTCAAGTTCTTCTATTGGCTTATAAAAAGCCATAATTGTTTTTCCGTATGCTCCTCTATTTATGGGGAAAAAAGAGCCGTATTGATAAGTGATTCTAACGGGCATCACTGCTTCTGACTCATAAAGGTTGATGATTTTTCCGTTCTCCAAAACAGTATATCCAACATTTTGCTTTGTTTGGACAGCTATAAGATCAACGATGCTTCTAATCTCTAAAAAATTCCGATTCCTATACAAGTATTTTGAACCAATATGATACATAGAGGGTCCTACTGTATACTTTTTATCCGACACTCTCTGAACAACAAAAATTTCTCTTTCTAACTCAGCCAAAATACGGTGAATGGTTGTGCGATTAATCTTCAATTTAGCACTCAATTCTTGTGCGCTATAAGCATAAGGCGGATGCGAAAAAGCCTTCATCACTTCAATCATTTTTCCGATTGCCGTTAATTTAGAATCCATATAGACTCCTTGTTCATATAGTGAACTAGTGTGCGAATTATGAACTATTAAATAATTTTAACATATACCCTGATTTTTGTCAATCATCTATCTCATTTATATAATAATGCATTTATTTATAATTTTATTAGGATGTTTTATGTTGCTCTATATTTTTTTCAATATATAAATGTTCTTTTAAGTTTTTAAATGTAACGATTCCTTAATACTTAAGTCTTAAAAATATATGAACAGACTTCTTGGATTTAGATGATGTTTGAAATGCTAGCTATATGTTAGAGACACTTATCTAGAGATGCTGCCGTTTTATCTCCCACTTATAAGAAATGGGGGTCTGAAAACGATTAGTCATCGGACAAAATAATGACACCCACTGACTTACAGTATAGGTGTCATTACATTGCTTGAACCATATTCACTTATTGAATCTCTATCCGTTCATCATTTCTTTTTGAGAAAGTCTTATCAATTACACTTTTGAGATCTGTTGTAATACAGCTTGACTCCCAGCATCTAATGCTTTTTCGTTTAGTTGCAAAAATTTAGCTTTATCTTCACCGAATACTTTGGTAAAAGCTTTCAATATTGATTGTTTCTCTACAATCCCTGTCAATGCAATAAAAGCACCTAGCATCACCATATTTGCAGCTTTAGCATTGCCTATGTCATTAGCTATACGATTCGCATCGATATAATAAGCTTCAATATCATCTCGTGTTGCTTTTTTATCTATGAGAGACTCATTAATAATTAACTTACCTCCAGATGCTACATGGCTTTCGAATTTATTCATAGAGGGCAAGTTCATAACAATCGCAGCCGTTGCATCATTTGTCAAAACAGGTGAGCCTATCATTTTATCAGACACAATAACATCACAGTTAGCTGTGCCTCCACGCATTTCAGGACCGTAGGATGGAAGCCAAGATACATTTTTATCTTCTAACATGCCTGCATACGCTAATAGTTTTCCAATTGCCATAACTCCTTGTCCACCAAAACCTGCAACAATGACTTTTTCTATCATGCTTCTTCCTCCTCTGTATTTCTGAAGTTTTTCAAAGGATAATATGGAATCATTTTTTCTTCCAGCCACTTTAAACCATCCACAGGTGTGACTCCCCAGTTTGTTGGACATGTGGATAAGACTTCCACAATGCCAAATCCTTTTCCTGACAATTGACACTCAAAGGCTTTTCTTATGGCTTTTTTTGCTTTTCTAACGGCTGCAGGATTGTGTACAGATACACGTTCCACAAACTTAGCACCATCAATTGTCGCTAGCATTTCCGCGACTTTTAAAGGTTTACCGCTATGTTCTTCTGTTCTACCAAGGGGTGAAGTGGTGGATTTCTGGCCTATGAGTGTGGTTGGCGCCATTTGTCCCCCTGTCATTCCATAAATTCCATTATTGACGAAAATAGTTGTGATTTTTTCACCCCGGTGGGCTGCGTGAATAATTTCTGCTGTACCAATAGATGCTAAGTCTCCATCTCCTTGATAAGTAAACACCACCTCTTCAGGTCTTACCCTTTTAATGCCAGTTGCAACAGCCGGTGCACGTCCATGTGCGGCTTGATGTACATCACAATTAAAGTACTTATAGGCTAAGGCTGCACAACCTACAGGAATAACACCAATAGATTTTCCCAATACATTTAGCTCTACTAATACTTCAGCTACTAATTTGTGTATAACGCCATGAGTACATCCTGGGCAATAATGTAACTCTGCATCAGTTAACGCTTTTGATTTACTGTATACCATTGTCGTCATCATTATTTTCCTCCCATGATCTTTTTAACACTTTCTTTAACACCTGTTGGAGTTGGCACTAATCCTCCACTCTTTCCATAAAAATGCACTGGCCATCTGCCTTTTGAAGCAATTTTAACATCATCAATCATCTGACCCATACTCATTTCTACTGTGAGTAAAGCTTTTGTCGTATCAGAAATCTCATCAAAAGCCTTATCTGGAAAGGGCCATAGGGTTATGGGCCTTATAATTCCCACCTTAATACCTTCAGCTTCTAATTCTTCAATTGCATTTTTAACCACTCTTGAAGTCGTACCGTAAGCAACACAAACGACCTCAGCATTTTCTAACCCTTGTGTCTCAAATCGAACTTCTCGACTTTCAATCAATGCATGTTTTTTCTCTAATCTTAAGTTATGTGCATATAATTCATCTGGATCTAAATATAATGAATTGATAATTCTTGGTTGTCTTATTTCTTTAGTCCCATCAGTAATCCAATCCTTATCTGGTAGCTCTATGGGTTTTATGCTTTTGAATTCAACAGCTTCCATCATCTGGCCAATCATACCGTCCCCTAATACTAACACAGGGATGCGATATAAGTCTGCAATATCAAAAGCTTCCATGGTCAAGTCTACCATTTCCTGAATAGAGGCTGGTGCATAAACGATATGTCTATAATCTCCATTGCCACCTCCTCGTGTAGATTGGAAATAGTCTGCTTGACCTGGCTGAATACTACCCAATCCAGGACCACCACGCATCATGTTAACAATGACACATGGAAGTTCTGCTCCAGCGATATATGAAATCCCTTCCTGTTTCAAAGACATGCCTGGACTTGATGAGGATGTCATCACTCGACCACCTGCACCCACTGCACCGTAAACCATATTGATAGCAGCTACTTCACTTTCTGCTTGTAAAAAAACCCCACCGTTTTCAGGCATAACTTTTGACATGTACTCCGGTATCTCGTTTTGAGGTGTGATGGGATAACCAAAAAAGTATCGACAACCCGCTCTAATTGCTGCCTCACAAACTGCTTCATTACCTTTCATTAAAACTTTATTCATGGTCGCCTCCTTAAAGTTTCTCTACAGTGATTACTGAATCAGGACACATAATTGCACAATTCCCACAAGCAATGCACTGTTCCATGTCGATCACATGAGCGGGATTGAATCCCTTCACATTAATGCGATTTTCGTTTAGTGCCACTATTTTTTTTGGACAGGCATAGACACATAGTCCACAACCTTTGCATCGATCTACATCAAATACAACATTTCCTTTCGCCATTTTACCCTCCATTATTTAACTCATCCATTGTTCTCTCATATGTAACTCAATAGGCCATACTGGTTTTTGAAGCTTTTTTTTCATCATCTGACGACTTAAGGTTTCTAGAGCAAAACTGCCTAGAAAAGGGATTTTCGTTTTCTGACTTACTTGTTGACAAATGGTCATACCTCGGAATACATCTTCTTCTGTGGTTTCTTTTAATAAGTGGGTGTTATTTAGTATTCCTGTGATTTTCATATTGGACTGTTGCTCAATGGATTCTTTGTGAAACAGAACACCCTCACAATGCTTTGTTTCAGGTCGATTAACATTAACCACAAGAAACAGCTCATATTCTGCCAAATGAATGCTTTTACTGTACTTTGACATTTGTTTTGCCCCAATTCCGTCACCACCTAGATCAATAATCGTTCTTGTGTTTTCTTGGTTTTTTTTAGCAATAACATTATAGGTTAAGGCAGGCAATTCCAAGGTACTGTTCATCAAGGCACTTCCTATCACTTCCACATGGTATGGTTTCAATTTGTTCAACTGTTCTCTGCTTCTAAAATAAGGATTGACTATATCTAGGTCAGCTAAGACTACCTGATAGCTTTTTGCTGCTGCTATAGCTAAATTAACTGCTATTTCTGTCTTGCCACTGCCATAATGACCTGTAATAATCGTTAAAGGTTTTTGAAAAAGACTATTCATAAATTCTCGCTTCTTCTTCACCATTAAGTATTCTTAGTCCACCTTCTGCCAAAGCGGTCAGTTCATCTTCACCTGGATATACCAATACTTTAGCAATAAAATTGACTCTTTTTTTTATCCACTCTACAAATTGTTGGTCGTAGGCAATGCCACCTGTAATAATAATTGCATCCACATTTCCTTCTAATACCGCTGCATTAGCGCCTACCGATTTAGCAACTTGATAAGCCATTGCTTCATAAATAAGACATGCATTACTGTCTCCTTCTTTACACATGTCAGATACTAGCTTAGCATTGTTTGTTCCCAAGTACGCCGTTAATCCACCATTCCCTTTCAGCATTTTTTTCATTTCATCATGGCTAACTTCTCCAGAATAGGCTACTTTTAGTAAATCTCCACAGGGCAAAGTCCCACTTCTTTCAGGAGAAAAGGGTCCTTCTCCATCTAACGCATTGTTCACATCTACCACTTGTCCATTTCGATGAGCCCCTACTGAAATGCCTCCTCCAAGATGCACTACAATCAAACCACAAGATTCATAAGTTTTTCCCATTTCTTTTGCAGCTCTTCTAGCTACAGCCTTTTGATTTAAAGCATGGAAAATACTTTTTCTTTCAAACCTTGGATGTCCAGCTATCCGAGCAATGGGTTCTAACTCATCTACCACCACTGGATCAACAATAAATGATGGTCTATTGTGTTTTTTTGCAATTTCATTCGCTAATATACCGCCTATATTTGATGCATGTTGCCCTAAAAAGCCTGATCTCAAGTCATGTAGCATTTTTTCATTGATTTCATAAGTACCACCTGGAATAGGTTTTAATAATCCCCCTCGTCCTACAATGGCAGATAACGAATCCACAGAGATTTGGTGTTCTTCTAAAGCTTTTAATATAATATCCAGTCTAAATGGGATTTCATCCACGATATTTTCATATTTTTGCAACTCAGACACATCATGTCTAAGGGTTTTCTCAAAAATTAATTCTAAATCTTCAAATACGCCAATTTTTGTTGATGTGGATCCTGGATTAATAACTAACTGTTTCATGCAATATGCTCCTTTGTGTTTATTCTCTTTTTAAGTGTCTTTGGATTAAAACATTGATGCTAAATCAACTCGTCTAAGCATGTAAGACTGATAAAGCAATTGAATTAAGTTTAGCAATATCAGAATCTGCTCTTGATGTTAATACAATGGGTGCTTTAGCTCCAAGAATTAAGCCTGCTGACTCTGCTTTTGCTAAAAAAGTCAGTGCTTTGTACAAAACATTTCCAGCTTCGATTTGCGGCATTAATAAAATATCAGCATCACCTGCTACTTCATGCTGAATGCCTTTGTGTTCAGCTGCTGCTTTTGATATGGCATTGTCCAGAGCAAATGGACCTCCTACAATACACCCAGGTATATTGGCTTCCACTAATGTTTGCGCATCTATCGTATGTTTCATGGCTTTTGATACTGATTCTTTTGCACACACAACTGCACATTTAGGACATTCGATTCCCATAGAGTGGGCAAAAGCAACTGCATTTTCTAGTATTTGTCTCTTTGTCTCTGCATCAGGTTCGATATTCATCGCTGCATCTGTTAACATTAACATTTTATGGTAAGTTTCAACAAAAAAAACAGCCACATGACTTAGGGTACTACCTGTTCTTAGACCTACGTTTTTATCTAAGACAGCGCTTAAGATAACCGAAGTATCTACCAAACCTTTCATTAAAATATGGGCTTCTCCTGAACTAACTAAAGATACCGCCTTCAGACACATTTCCTTAGGGTTTTCTTCATGATGAATTTTCACATCTTTTAAAGGCAGTTCAATTCTACTGGCAATCTCTTTTATTTTTTGTTCATTTCCAATCAATATGGCTCTAACAATACCTGCATTTAATGCTACTTTGATGGCTTTTAGAACATCATCATCATGTGCTGCAGCCACTGCGATTGTTTTAGGGCCTTTTCTTTTTGCTGCATTGATTACTTCCTCAAAGTTTCTCATATTTCACCTCACATTCATTGATTTCACTTAAATAAATATGCAAAACTCATGCCAAAAAACAAAAATAGGCGCCCTACCACCATGTTGGTAGGACGCCCTTTCAGAATATCTAAACTTTCTACTTATTTCTGTGCTAAATTTTGCATGCAATTACTTGCATTGATTTATGTTTCTGCGCAATTATTTGCACTAGTGAATGTTATATTTTTCCATTTTATAGTATAAATTACGTATTGAAATCCCAAGTACTTTTGCTGTTTCAATTTTATTTTTTCCGCATCTACCATAAGTTGATGCAATAAATTCACTTTCATAATGACTCATTACTTCTGTCAATGTATTACAATGTTCTATCGGATGAATCAAGCTGACATCTTTCACTTGATGTGTGATTGTTTTACTGGTTATTAAATCTGGCAAATGCTCTTCTGTCATGATAGGGTCATTAATATTCATATTAATCATCCCCCTTCCAATAACATTTTCTAATTCTCTTACATTGCCTGGCCAGTCATATTCATAAAGTCTTTTCATCGCTGCCTCAGTCAAACCTGTTACATTTCTTCCATACTCACTATTAAGTTTTTTAACAAATTTTTCTACTAAAAAAATTAAGTCTGACAATCTTTCCCTTAAAGGAGGAATTTCAATAGGAAAAACATTCAGTCTATAGTACAAATCATCTCTAAATAGTCCTTCGTCTACTCTTTGTTTGAGATTAATATTTGTTGCTGATATCACACGGACATTGACAGAAATAGGTTTTATACCTCCTACTCTAGTAATCTCTTTTTCCTGTAACACTCTCAGCAGTTTTACTTGTGTCCCATAGCTTATTTCAGATATTTCATCTAGGAAAATCGTT
>SKID01000117.1 GCA_007116605.1 Tissierellia bacterium | reverse complement strand
TTATTAATGCTTACCATCCTCTCAATTTTATTTCACATGCACAGATACGTGCATTTTCATATCATATTTAAGAACTACTAAATGGATAATATCTTTGTGAGCCTATAGGCTTCAATGTCAAATTCTTTTTCCATTCGTAATGCCTCATTAATTTTTTGGCCGAAAATTTTACTACCTCTGGTTCCTATTACAAGATTTGCTTGATTATTCATTAAAAGTTCAACTGCTTTCGCACCCATACGACTACCTAATAATCGATCATAAGCTGTCGGTGTTCCACCTCTTTGAATATAACCTAACACTGTGCAACGAATTTCTATGTCGATTTTGCTTTTTATTTCGTCTTTTAAGTCAAAAGCACTTCCCACACCTTCAGCTAATATAATAATACTGTGCTTTTTGCCTCTTGCTTTACCTCGCATAATCACTTCACATATCTCGTCAGTGTTCACTGTTTCTTCGGGTATCACCACCACTTCTGCACCGCCTGCCAAACCAGCATAAAGAGCTAAGTCACCGCAATCCCGTCCCATCACTTCGATAATATTAGACCGTTCATGTGAAGAAGATGTGTCTCTGATCTTTCCGATTGCATCCAAAATGGTATTTAATGCTGTGTTAAATCCTAATGTATATTCTGTATACGCCAAATCATTGTCAATGGTTCCTGGAATACCTATGGTAGGAATGCCTTCTTGGGATAGGACTTCCGCGCCTCTAAATGATCCATCTCCTCCAATGACTACTAATCCATGGATATCTCGGTATTTTAATGTTTGTAATGCTTTTTTTAGACCCGCTTCTGTCTTAAACTCTTCGCTTCTTTCTGTTCCTAAAACAGTTCCACCTCTATGTATGATATCTGCCACCGAGGATAAATCCATAGCTTTCATATCATTTTCAATCAATCCTTTATATCCTCTTAAGATTCCCATCACTTCGATGTTGTGATAAATTCCATATCTTACAATAGCTCTTATAGCTGCATTCATTCCCGGAGCATCTCCTCCGCTAGTTAAGACACCAATTCTTCTCATATTTCCTCCTTAAGGGCTTCATTGCGTCCCGCATGTTGCAATTTGTTCCCGAAGTTATTATATCATAAATTTCTAAATTGTAAACAATCACTGAACGACTACATTATCTGAACCAAACAAATCTTTCAACTTAACTATCATCAATTGGTTACTACTATCTACTTGATATTCTGTAGGCAACTTATACGTTTTTCGTTTGTCTTCTATAAATACAACCACCTCAGAAGATCCTTTGTGATGAACAACAATATCAATTAGCTTCGACTTAATCGTTTGCAATTGTTTCATAGAAGCTACTTTAATATATACTGAGCGAGTGGGAGACTCTTGTATCAATTGGATTTTCTCTGCAATCAATTTAGGGATGTCTTCATGTGAAAAATTAAGTTTGCCATTAATCAAAACTGTTTTATCTAACTCGATAATGGATAAGTACTGGTTCATTACTTTAGGAAATACAACGACCTCTATTTCTCCAAACAAATCCTCAATCGTTATAAAGCACATCATTTGATTTGTTTTTGTCATCTTATTTTGCTTTTTAGTGATAATTCCTCCCATCACCACCCGATGACCTTCTTTCACAACAGGATGGGGTTCATCAATGTTTTCTAAGTATTCAGCTATCATCGCCATGTTCAATGTCGTGTTCTTTATTAAATACGCTTCAAATTCAGACAAGGGATGTCCACTGACATATATTCCCAACATTTCCTTCTCCATGAGTAGTTTAACTCTCTGATCAAATTCTTTAATATCTGGTAATATTTCAGAAAATTCAGGTTTTGCATCTTGACTCATATCAAACAAAGAAACTTGTCCATTTAAAACACTCCTCTTTGACTTTTGAATCTGATCCATGGTTTTTTCAAAAGTTGCCATTAATTGAGACCGCTTTAGACCTAATGAATCAAATGCACCACACTTTATCAAAGATTCCACTTGTCTCTTATTTAAAACCTGACTATCTACTTTTTCACAAAAATCATAAAATGAAGTAAATAATCCTTCCTTTTTTCTTGTTGCAACAATGTTATCTATAGCAGAACTACCCACATTTTTTACTGCAGCTAAACCAAAACGCACACTATCTTTTTTGACGATAAATTTCGACTCACTCTCGTTAATGTCTGGTGGCAAAACTTGTATTCCTAGCCTACGGCATTCTCGAATATACATAGATACTGAGGTTGAACTCCCCATCACAGAGGATATTTGCGCAGCCATAAATTCCACAGGATAATAAACTTTAAGCCAAGCTGTCTGGTAAGCTAATGCAGAGTATGCTGCAGAGTGAGATTTATTAAAAGCATAATTGGCAAAATCTATCATTTGATCAAAAATGGCATTTGCTGTCTTTTCTGAGACACCATTTCTAATAGCCCCTGGTATTTCTACCTGCCCATGTTGATTTGTTTTCCCAAAAACAAAGTATTCACGCTCCTGCTCCATTTCTTTCATTTTCTTTTTACCCATTGCTCTTCTTACTAAATCGGAACGACCTAAAGAAAATCCTCCAATATCTCTCACAATCTGCATGACTTGCTCTTGATATACCATGCAGCCATAAGTGACTTCCAGAATATTCTTGAGTTTAGGATCTAGATAATGAATTTTTCTTTTTGTGTTTTTGTTTTTGATATAAGTTGGAATTTGTTGCATCGGTCCTGGTCGAAACAATGCGTTAGCAGCCACTATATTTTCAAAATGATCCGGTTTCATCTCTTTTAATACCGAACGCATGCCTGCACTTTCAAATTGAAATATTCCCAATGTTTCTCCTTTTGAAAATATTTCATAGACTTTCGGATCATCATAATCACAATAGTCAAAACTAATTCCTTGACCATGATTATTTTTGATTAGTTCAATGGTATCACGAATGACAGTCAGTGTTCTTAAACCTAAGAAATCCATCTTCAAAAGACCCATTTCTTCTAACTCATTCATGTTGAATTGCGTAGTAATCACATCTTTGCTTTTTGAGAGGGGTACATAATTTGTTATCGGCTCTTTCGATATAACCACACCTGCAGCATGGGTAGATGTATGTCTAGGTAGGCCTTCCACTTTTCTTGCAATATCAATTAATTCACGTGTATTATCATCTGTCTCATAAAGTTCTTGTAGTTCTCGATTCTTTTCGAGAGCGCTTTTGATGGTTATGCCCAGCTCAGCAGGCACTTTCTTAGCAATGAAATCAACATCTTGGTAGCTTAAATTTAGAGCTCTCCCAACATCTCTCACTGCACCACGAGCAGCCATCGTTCCAAAAGTAACAATTTGAGCAACTCGGTCTTCTCCGTATTTGTCAAACACATATTGGATCACTTCTTCTCGCCTTTCATAGCAAAAGTCAATGTCAATATCTGGCATAGAAATTCTTTCTGGATTTAGAAACCTCTCAAATATTAAACCAAATTTCAGAGGATCAATATCTGTGATTTTTAATACATAAGCGACTAAACTTCCTACTGCTGAACCTCTACCCGGTCCCACCATAATATCACTTTCTTTAGCATATCGAATAAAATCCCACACAATCAAAAAGTAATCAACATAGCCCATATTTAATATGACTTGAATCTCAAAATCCAATCGACTTTGTATTTCTTTAGAAACTGTTCCATAGCGTTCTTTCGCTCCTCGTTCACATAGATAGACTAAGTATTCTTCATTAGTATAACCTTCTGGCGAAAAAAACTCTGGTAAATGAATTGTCTCAAAATCTAATTCAACATGGCATCGTTCAGCTATTTTCACTGTGTTCTCGGCCGCTTCTTTGACTTCAGGAAATAATGCTACCATTTCATCATAAGATTTCAAATAAAACTCATTGGATGGGAAAATCATCCGATCATGATCTTCAATGGTTTTTCCTGTTTGAATGCACAACAATACATCATGAAATCGATGGTCTTCTTGATTAATATAATGCACATCATTAGTCATGACTAATGGGATATCAAATTCTTTTGACCACTTTATCAGGACTTGGTTAACTTGTTTTTGTTCAGGCATTCCATGATCTTGTAATTCTAGAAAAAAATTGTTTTTACCATATAGTTTTTGATAATCAAGTGCTTTTTTTAAACCTTTATCCTGTTGATTCATCAGAATATGATGCTGTACCTCTCCTGCTAAACACGCACTTAAAGCAATGATCCCCTCATGATATTCAGCCAAGACTTCCCAATCAACTCTTGGCTTATAATAAAACCCTTTAATATAACCTAAAGACACAATCTTAAGTAGATTTTGATATCCTTTTTGATTTTCTGCTATCAAAACCAAATGATATTGATTTTTATCTTTAACTGGATCTTTATCATCCATTGTTCTTTCAGCAACGTAAACTTCACAACCAATAATTGGTTTTACGCCAAATTTTTTCGCTGCTTTATAAAACTGGACGATACCATGCATATTCCCATGGTCAGTGATGGCTATGCTCGACATTTTTAATTGAGCAGCCTTTTCTACCAGTTTTGTGATACGAGAAGCACCATCTAATAAACTATATTCAGTATGGACATGTAAATGCACAAAATCATTTGAAACCATAATATCTCCTCATTATCGATTATATACACTGTTCTCTTGTATCAGCAGATTTTTTAGTAAGGTTAGACTTAATCCCATGGCTTAGCACTGTTAGTCATCGGATAAAATAGTCTACTAAATTATAGCATAGTTTAGTTTTTATATGTGCATAAATTCTTTGCCAATGCTATTAAGATTGATAATTACTGGGGAAACTGGTATGATATAACTATTATTTCGAGCAAGGAGATGCACATGATTGAAGAAGTGAGTGCAGGAGGTATTGTAGTCTTTGGAAATACCATCCTGCTATTACGCAAGTTTAACGGTGATTATGTCTTACCCAAAGGACGAGTTGAAGCCTTTGAGTCTCTTAATCAAGCTGCTATTAGAGAAGTTTTTGAAGAAAGCGGTGCCAGAGTTACCATTATCAAATATTTAGGTAAAATATCATACGAATTTATGCGTAACTCGAATGATGGTCAAAAAATCAGAAAAATAGTGCACTGGTACTTAATGAAATCTAGAGATATGAACTGTAAACCTCAAAAAAACGAAGGATTTATAGCTGCTCATTTTGTCCCTTTTGAAAGAGCTTTATCCATGGCCCGGTATGATGATGAACGTAGAGTCATCAAAAAAGCCATTGAAGAAATTTCATATCATGGCTATCACCTCACTTAAAAGAAAGGAAAAACATGTCTTTTTCATCTGATATAAAAAACGAAATCGCACGTCAACCCATCGATAATCTCTGCTGCGCTAAGTCAGAATTATCTGCTTTAACTCGAACAACAGCAATCATTACATTGATCGGAGGTGGCGGTCTGTCCTTGGATTATAGAAGCGAAAATGCAGCTGTTGCCAGACGTATCTATGGCTTACTCAAAAAATGTTACCAGATATCATCTAAAGTAAGTGTTAGCAAAAGCCGAAAATTAAAGAAAAATAATACTTATGTAGTGAAAATGGACCAAAAAGTGACACAAATACTTGCCACTCTAGAGTTAACTCGAACAGAAAGTGACAACCCCTTTGATTTAAACAAAGGCATTCCTTCGTTAGCTTATCAAGGTGAGTGCTGTCAACGTTCTTACATACGAGGCGCTTTTCTGGGATGTGGTTCGCTATCAGACCCTGAAAAAAGCTATCATCTAGAATTTGTTAATCATAGCGAAACCCACGCTAGAGATTTATCTAAATTGTTGACGAAATATGGTCTAGAAGCTAGAATAGTAAGTAGAAAAAATAGTTTTATTAATTACATTAAAGAAAGTGAGCAAATTGTAGACCTTCTCAATGTAATCGGCGCTCATAACGCTTTATTGACTATGGAAAACATCCGAGTAATTAAAAGCATGCGCAATAATATTAATCGTGTCATCAATTGCGAAACGGCTAATCTTGCAAAAACAGTTGATGCCTCTATGAGACAAGTACAACATATTGAGCACATTCAAAACACCATAGGACTAGATAAACTTCCCCCTCCTTTAGCTGAAATCGCGAGATTACGATTAGAAAACCCTGACATTAGTCTCAAGGAATTAGGTGAAATGTTACAACCTCCCATTGGAAAATCGGGAGTCAACCATCGCTTCAAAAAAATAGAAAATATTGCAGAAAATATTACAAATGAAAGGAGCTTCAAATGACGAAAGTGGAGTATGTTATTAAAAACTCAATCGGTTTACACGCCCGCCCAGCGGCACTATTTGTAAAAAAAGCAGCTGAATTTGACTCAACCATTAAAATAATAAAAGATCAAAAAGAAGCTGATGCTAAAAGTATTATTAGTATTATGGCATTAGGTGTTTTTAAAGGCACTAAAATCACCATTAAGGCAGAAGGGGCAGACGAAGAAAGTGCTATCACCGAATTGACAGCACTTTTGGATTCTTTCGCAGACTAACGGGCTTTAAATCTGATGATGCGATTGTCTTGTAAAATTGTTTTTGATAACTGCACCGCATCATGTCGAATATAGTTTTGCTCAATATCAAGAAAATTATCACTAATAATCTTGATATTTTTTTTATTTAAGAAACTTTCTTGAAGACTATCTAGTTTTACCATTTCAGATTTTTCCTGTTTGTAAATCTCACTCACTGTGTCAGGAATGATTTGATTATTTGCCAAAATATAATGGATGGGTAAATCCGGTGCATGATCCCATAATGCTTTTACATGGTCTTTAACATCATAGCCATCCGTTTCGCCTGGCTGAGTCATAATATTGCATATATAATAGACTTCTGCCTTTGACTGTTTAATCCAATATGGAATATCTTTTACTAATAAATTAGGAATCACACTAGTATAAAGACTTCCAGGTCCTAAAACGATTATATCTGCTTCTAAAATACTTTGAATAGTCTCCTCTAATGGTTCACATGTTTCAGGTGACAAAAATACGCGATGGATTTTTTGTTTTGTTTGTTTTGCCATTAAAGGTATTTTGTTTTCTCCACAGATCACACTGCCATTTTCTAGCTCACCATGTAAGTGTATATCTTCCAAAGTCATTGGTAACACTCTACCACGTATTCGAAAAATATTCGATATCTCTTTAATTGCATAGTCAAAATCACCATACATTTCATTCATTGCTGCAATTAGTAAATTACCAAAACTTTGTCCTTTTAGCTGTCCTTCTTGAAACCGATGTTGCATTAAGCGCTCCATTACTGGAGGTGTATCTGCTAATGAAATAATGCAATTACGAATATCCCCTGGTGGCAACATGCCTAAATCTGATCTTAGAACACCAGAGCCCCCTCCATCATCTGCAACTGTGACAATTGCAGTGATATCATCTGTAAACAGCTTTAACCCTCTAAGTATAATGGATAAACCTGTTCCACCCCCAAAAATGACGACTTTATTGCTTTTTCTTCCCATTTCTTCTCCCTTTTGAATTTCGTTTAAATGGTTTTTTTGATTTTTCTTTAGGTGTTTTCTGCTCCATGTCTACATTTTGCTCTTCATCTTCTGAGCAATCGCCATG
>SKID01000187.1 GCA_007116605.1 Tissierellia bacterium | reverse complement strand
TTTTATCTTATTGTGGTCACCATATCAAACATAGGCATGAGCATGGCGATGACGATAAAGCCAACAATGACACCCATGATTAATATCATGCCTGGTTCAATAAGAGCCATGACTCTTTGAATGGCTGCTTCTAGTTCTTCTTCGTAGAAGGTAGCTGTTTTATCTAAAATATCGTCTAAGGACCCTGAGTCTTCTCCTATTTTAACCATTGCTGATAGCATGGGGGGAAAAATATCATAACGCTTTAGGGGACTTGAGATATTGACGCCTTTTTTCACATCTTCTGAAACTTGAAACAATTTAACTGCCACAAATTCATTACCTATGACCCGTCCTGTGATTTCAATAGAAGTGAGCATTTCTACCCCTGACCTTGACAATATGGACATGGTTCTAGCAAAACGGCTTGTCACTAGCATCAGGTTCATGCCTCTAATGACTGGAATCCTTTTTAGTTTTGTTTTGGCGTTAAAAATTCTAAACTTTTCGTTTTTATTTAAGAGTGTCCAAATCAAAAGAATTAATAAAATTCCAGCAATAAATAAATACCATTGATTTCTTAAGGCATCACTCATAGCTAATAATAATCGTGTCGGGCCTGGTAAAGGGGTTCCCGATCCTTGAAACATGCCTAAAAAAGTAGGCATGACTACTGTTAGTAAAAACACCACCACTACTATTGTCACTAGTAATAATACGATGGGATAAATCATCGCTGCTTTAATTTTGTTTTGAATTTTATTTTCTTTGTCAAAATGAGTCGATAATCGGTCCATGATTTCATCTAGATTACCACTCACTTCTCCAGCTTCTACTAAGTTGATCATAATGGGTGGAAAAATATCAGCGTTTTGCTTTAGGGCTTCAGAAAAAGTGTATCCTTTTTGCAGTTGTTCATTCACATCAAAAATAATTTTTCTAAATTTTAATTTTTGCGTTTGTTGTTGAATAATATCTAATGTCTGAGTAATTGGAATGCCTGCATTGGTCATGGCATAAAATTGACGACAAAAAAACGAGAAATCTTTGCTTTTTATTCTGGTATATCTAGCTAGGATAGCAGATACATCGTCTTTTTGGCTGGCTTCTAAAACTTCTAGAGGGTATAGATTTTTTTCTTTTAAAGCATCTTTAGCCTCAAGTGAATTGTTTGCCGTTATTTTACCAGATACAGTTTTTCCCTTTTGGGTAATGGCTTTGTAAGCAAATTGTGGCATTATATCCCCCCTTTAATTATCTTTGAACAAAACGGTTAACAAATTCTTTGTCCACACAAGCATTATAAAGTGTTTCTTTTGAAATCATTTGTTTCCGATAGAGATAAATTAAATCTGTATCCATCGAATGCATGCCAAACTTTGATCCTGTTTGAATACTGCTCATGATTTGATGGGTCTTTCTTTCTCGAATATTGTTTTTTATGGCTGGATTAGCAATCATCACTTCAGTGGCAACAGTTCGTCCACCCATAATTTTTACTAATAATTGTTGAGAGATGACTGCTACTAACACATTGGCAAGTTGTACTGCCACTTGTTGTTGTTGATGGGGTGGAAAGACATCGATAATTCGATCCACCGTACTGGCTGCCCCAATGGTATGCAGGGTTGAAAAAACCAAGTGTCCGGTTTCCGCTGCTTTTAATGCGATTTCGATAGATTCTAAATCTCTCATTTCCCCTAATAAAATCACATCTGGATCTTGTCTTAAACAAGATTTTAGTCCTTGAGCAAAACTAACAAAATCTACATTGAGCTCTCTTTGATTGACAATGCATTTCTTGTGTCGATGCAAGTATTCGATGGGGTCTTCTAAGGTGATAATGTGTTGGCTACGTTCTTTGTTAATAATATTAATCATAGAAGCTAGGGTAGTGGATTTACCACTTCCTGTGGGACCTGTGACTAGGATGAGTCCTCTTGAAGTTCTTGTCAAGTCTTCTAGTATGGCTGGTAAACTTAGCTCTTCTAATGTGGGAATTTCCATGGATACGGCTCTTATGGCTAGTCCAAAAGATCCTCTTTGTTTAAAAACATTGACTCGAAACCTTCCAATGTTTTTTAGTGATAGTGAAATATCCACATCGCCTCTTTCTTCCACAACTTTCATTTGATGATCATTAAGGACTTGTTGGGCTAGGGACAAGGTGTCATTCGGTTTTAAAATAGTGTCTCCAACAATTTGTAATTTGCCGTCTATACGCATTGTTAAGTAATAGCCTGTTGCCACATGTAGGTCTGAAGCTTTCATATCAATAGTCATTTGTAGGATGTCATTTATTTTGTACATATCATTACCTCTTTTAATCAATGGTATGGGCGACTCTTAATAGTTCATCCACTGTTGTTTTTCCGTTTAACACAAGCTCTATACAGTTGTCATAGAGGGTGCGCATGTCTTGGGTTTTTGTTGATTCACGAATAGCGTCTGTAGATTCAGAAACATCTATGATTCTTCTAATTTCCTCTGTCATTTTCATAATCTCATGGATAGCGATTCTTCCTAAGTAGCCAGTGTCAAAACATTTTTGACAGCCCTCTCCCTTGTATAGTTTTAGAGTGGTCTTGGGGTCAACACCTAATATGGTTTTTTCGGTGAATGTGGCCTCTACTTCTTTTCGGCAATGAGGACAAATGGTTCTCACTAGTCTCTGGGCTACTATGCCTTTGACTGAGGAAGAAATTAAATAGGGCTTCACTCCCATATCAATTAGTCTTACAATGGTGGATGGGGCATCATTGGTATGGAGGGTACTGATAACAATATGTCCAGTAATGGCAGCTCTAACTGCAATTTGAGCTGTCTCTACATCTCTTATCTCCCCAATCATGATAATGTCTGGATCTTGACGTAGTATGGACCGTAATCCACTGGCAAAGGTAAGTCCTGCCTTTTCATTCACTTGAACTTGGTTAATCCCATCTAATTGGTACTCTACTGGATCTTCTACGGTAATCACATTTGTGTCAACGGTGTTAAAATCATTTAGAACGGTATATAGGGTTGTGGTTTTTCCACTTCCAGTGGGGCCAGTCACTAAAATAATCCCATTGGGTGTGTCCATAATATCATTAAATCGTTGTAGGTTATAGTCTGTAAAGCCAAGTTGGCTTTTGCTTTTTAAAATCCCAGCACGGTCTAGTAATCGGATAACTATTTTTTCTCCATGAATAGTGGGTAAAATGGATATCCTCATATCTACTCTCATGCCATCTATTTGCACTTCAACACGTCCATCTTGTGGATTGCGTTTTTCGGCAATATTAAGATTAGCTATAATTTTTATTCTTGTCACTATGGGTGAATGAGTTTGTTTTGCTGGCGTCATGATTTCTTGCAATTGTCCGTCAATTCTAAAACGGATGCGCACAATGGTCTCATAGGGCTCAATATGAATATCACTGGCTCTTGATTTTACAGCTTGGGTGATGACGGAGTTAACAAGACGTACCACGGGAGCATTTTTTATGGCTTCTAAGGATTCTTCGTTAACATTTGCATCGCTGTCTCCGCTGTATTCTCTTGCAAAATCAGCTACAGCTTTTTCTGCAGATTGTTTCCCAAAATATTGATCTATGGCATTGGTTATATCTTTTTTTGTTGCTAAAACGGGTTCTATTTTTAAGCCGGTGGCTATTTCAATATCATCAATGGCATAAATATTGAGTGGGTCATACATGGCCACAATTAATCGATTGTTCATTGTTTTAACGGGTATAGCAGTGTATCTACGTGCTAAGCTTTCGGAAATCAGTTTAGGGACTTCTGGTTCGACGATATTGCTTTGTATATTATAAGTTTCGATACCCATTTGCAACTCTAGAGTATCGATGATTTCTTTTTCTGTAAGCCAACCTTCTGAAACTAGTACTTCTCCTAATTTCTGGCCTGTTTCTTTTTGTTTTTGTAGGGCTTCTAATAATTGTTCTTCAGTAATTTTTCCTGAAAGTAATAAAATGTCGCCTAGTTTGTGGGAACGGTTGTATTTTGCCATTGTATCACCTGCTTATGTTTGTCGATATATATACATCATACCACATTAAATGAACAAATCAATCATTCTGTGGCTACTTTATCTTTTTTTTGGGTAGCGCTAGCTCTTGCATTCCTTATTAGGATGACAGTTCATCCTCTTAAAAATCAAAGGGCTACCTTACAAAAAAAGATCAATCATTTTCTACGTCACGCCCTTGTCTAAGCTTAAAAGAGGATAAAACATGTTTCTGAGTCGCGCATTATGTGATCCTTTGTTTCATTATAAAAATATAAAAACAAAGGGTCTAAATACTAAGCAGCAAAGATACTGTTTTATCCTCGTTAAACATCCCACGGCATGAACATGTTGATCATTAAAAAACAAAAAAGGTAGCGCCACATTTGAAATCTAAGCCAGGATAGACCTGAGTTTGGTCACCATTAAGTCGATGGCCACCAAATTATGTCCCCCTTCAGGGATGATAATGTCCGCAAATTTTTTGGTGGGCTCAATGAATTGCTCATGAGCAGGTCTGACGGTTTGCATATATTGGTTGAGGACGGATTCGATGCTACGCCCTCTTTCTTGCATGTCTCTAATGATCCGTCGGACTAATCGAATGTCTGAGGTGGTGTCCACAAAGATTTTAATGTCTAGTAGATCTCGCACCCTTTTGTCATAAAAGATGAGGATGCCTTCTAGGACAATGATATCGGTGGGTTCTACGGCCATGACTTCACTTTTTCGGTTGTGAATTTCATAGTCATATAAGGGTTTTTCGATGGTATTTTTGTTGCGTAAGTCAATCAAATGTTGTATGAGTAAGTCATTGTCAAAGGCTAAGGGGTGGTCATAGTTGGTTTTGCATCGCTCTTCAAAGCTTAAGTGACTTTGGTCTTTGTAGTAAGAGTCTTGTTCGATAATGGTTAAACTTTTTGAAGGAATTTCTGTTTTGATTTTTTGCACCACAGTGGTTTTTCCTGAGCCGCTGCCTCCGGTAATGCCTATAAAGATAGGTGTCTTCATACATCCTCCCTTTGTTTTCGAATTAAGTCCCACGGTTTGACGGGTTGGGGTACTTTGATTTGAATGATCTGCTGAGCATGGGGTGCTGATTCGATGGCTTGTCCTTTGTGGTCTAGCATTTGTGTGATGGTGGCATCAAAGTGGCGAATGTCTGGACCAAAGATTTCTACAGTGTCTCCTACTGAAAATTTGTTCCGCTGTTCTACTGTGGCCATGCCTGTGCTTTCATCATAGTCTAGTACTCGGCCAACAAAGTCGTAGTGGCGAATATAGGAGCTTGAGGTATAGAGTTGTCCTTCTTCTTTAGGATTGCCAAAGTAAAATCCAGGAGTGAAATCGCGATGGGATGCTTTTTTGATTTCATCTAACCAATAGGGATCGATGGGTTTGCCTTCCATGACTTCTTTTAAGGCATGCTTATAGGACCTGACCACAATGGCATTGTAGTAAGCGCTTTTCATCCGTCCTTCTATTTTAAAACTTTCTATACCTGCTTGGTAGAGCTGGTCTAAAAAAGTAATGGTGCATAAGTCTTTTGAGTTCATAATAAAGGTGCCGTTTTCGTCTTCAATGACCGGATAGTATTCGTCTGGTCGCATTTCTTCTACTAAGTTGTATTTCCATCGACAAGGATGGGCACAGTCCCCTAAATTTGCATTTCTGCCTGTCATATAGCTACTTAATAGGCATCGGCCTGAGTAGGATATACACATGGCCCCATGGACAAAGGCTTCGATTTTAAGGGTGTCTTTTTTTCTTTGAATAATTTGTGTAATTTCTTCTAAAGTCAGCTCTCTGGCTAATACAATGCGATCCACGCCTACATCATGCCAAAAATTGGCTGTTTGGGCATTGGTGGTATTGGCTTGTGTGCTTAAATGAATCTCTGCATTTGGAGCGAATTTTTTGGCTAATTGTAATACTCCAGGATCAGAGACTATAATGGCATCGGCACCAATAGAGTTTAGAAAAGTTAAATAGTCTTCAATGCCAATTAAATGTTCATCATGGGCGATGACATTTACCGTAATATAGGCTTTGACGCCATGGTCATGGCAATAGTCTACTGCTTCTTTGATTTCTTCTTCTTTAAAGTTTTTGGCACCTGCTCTTAGACCTAATTGGGAGCCTGCAAAGTATACTGCGTCAGCACCATAGGTGACAGCCATTTGCAATTTTTCCATATTGCCAGCAGGGGCTAATATTTCCGGTTTAAACATGCTTCCTCCTTTAATTTAACCTTGTTTCCAGGTTAAAGCCACCCCATCACCCATGGGTAGAATGGTGGTCTCAAATTGTTTGTCATGACTTAAGTAGTCTAAAAATTCTCGCATATTTCTCACAATAGTTCTTTGTCGTCTTACCACTAAATCATCGGTTGCCGTCATGCCTTTATGAAGGACATTATCGGCAATGATTAAGCCTCCTGGTCGCAACAAATGGCCTGCTTTTTCGTAAATTAAACGATACTTGCTTTTGGCCCCATCTAAAAACAAGATATCATAGGCTTGATCTAGCTGTTCAATAAGATCTTCTGCTTGACCTTGTAAAAACTCTATAGGGGTGGGACAAGTATAGCTTTTAAAGTTTTCAATGGCTTGGGAGACCATTTTAGGATTTCTTTCTATGGTGGTAATATAGCCCTTGGGATTGTGAATGATTTTAGACATAAAAATAGAAGAAAACCCCACAGCTGTGCCAATTTCTAAAATGCGTGATGCCCCAGTCAAGCGGATTAAAAATTTAATCAACTGCCCCACTTCCTCGTGGATAATGGGGATTTGACTGGCTTCACAAATTTGTCTAAATTGACTAATTTCTGGGTCTTCTTCATGTATTAGGCTTTTTAGATAGTGTTCTACATAGGGTTGATTGATGCGTTCCAAAAGATCACCTAGTTTCCAATGTATTTGGCTTTTGCCCGTAGAAAATCTTGATAGTTATCTGTAAAGTAATGGCTACCGTCTCCTTTTGCCAAAAAGAACATGTAAATAGATTCTTCAGGATTTAAGGATGCTTCAATGGAAGCTAGGCCAGGGGAATTAATAGGACCTGGAGGTAACCCTAGATTGCGGTAAGTGTTATAGGGAGATACCACTTCTAAGTCTGCATAGGTGAGGACGCTTTTTCTCTCTCCTAAAGCATATTGAACAGTGGCACAAGATTCTAATCGCCATCCTGCTTCAATGCGATTAAAAAATACAGAAGCCACTAGGGGTCTTTCTTCATCCAGTAAGGCTTCTCCTTCTACAATGGCTGCCATGGACATAAGCTCTTGTAATGACATGTCATCTGGGATTTGAGGCCCTATGACTTGGGCATAGATGCGATCAAATTCTGATAACATGCGATGAATTAAGGTCTTGGCATCCGTGTCTTTAAACACATTGTAGGTGTTTGGGAATAAGTAGCCTTCTAAGCTGGGCATTACTTCTGGGTCTAAAAAGGAATAAAACTGAGCAAAGTAAGCCACATCAAGAGCTAAGGCTTGAAAGTCTTCCCATGAAATATCTAACTGTCTGGTAATGACTGGTTCTAATTCATGTAAGGCTAGTCCTTCAGGGATGGTGATATTGACTGTTAAAATCACATTGCCCCCTTCTGATAAAAGCTGGGTAATGGTTGCTAAATCCATATTGGGGCTCATTTCATAAAGACCTGCTTTA
>SKID01000356.1 GCA_007116605.1 Tissierellia bacterium | reverse complement strand
TTCATACATCAGTATTTCTTCAAAAATAACTTGTTTTTCTTTTTCTAATTCTTTTTCATCCATTAATGAATGAAACAACATGTCCGATAAAATTTCTAATGATTTCTCGAAATGATAAGCCGCTACTTTGGTATAGTAACAAGTGCACTCTTTAGTTGTAAAAGCATTAATATGACCACCCATAGAATCAATTTCTTCAGCAATCTTAAATGCATCTCTATTTTTCGTGCCTTTAAAAAGCATATGTTCTATTAAGTGAGAGATGCCATTGTTTTCTAGCGTTTCATAGATGGACCCTGCACCAATCCATATGCCTGTTGTGACTGACTTTACATGTTCAATAGGTTCAAAAACAACTCTTAACCCATTTCTAAGCACAAATTTATGTATCATAAAACCTCCTGTAAATAAACAAATCCCTCAAACGAGGGATATATTTATTGTTAATTTTCAGTGTCAGAATCTTTCATGGCGTCTTTCCGTGAAAGATTGATTCTTCCCTGTTTGTCAATTTCTATAACTTTTACCATCAATTCGTCGCCAATGCTCAGAACATTTTCAACTTCTTTTATCCGTTTATCTGAAATCTTGGAAATATGCAATAACCCTTCTTTTTTATTACCAATATCCAAAAATGCTCCGAATTTCATGATTTTTACAACTTTACCTAAATAAATATCGCCTACTTCAACGTCTTTAATAATAGACTCAATGATTTTCTTAGCTTTGTTGCCAGCTTCAGGATTTGTTGCTGCAATCATAACTGATCCATCATCTTCAATATCAATCTTAACACCTGTTTGTTCGATAATGCTATTAATCACTTTACCACCAGGTCCAATAATTTCTCTAATTTTATCTGGGTGCACTTTCATATAGATAATCTTAGGTGCATATTGAGAAACCTCAGCCCTTGGTTGACTAATACAAGCGTTCATTTTATCTAAAATATAGAGTCGGCCTTCTTTTGCTTGTTTTAATGCTTGTGTCAAAACTTGCTCATCAATACCGTCTACCTTAATATCCATTTGAATGGCTGTAATCCCTTCAGCTGTTCCCGCTACTTTAAAGTCCATATCACCTAAGAAATCTTCCATTCCTTGGATATCCGTTAAGACAACAACATCATCGCCTTCTTTCATCAATCCCATGGCAATTCCTGCAACAGGTCCTTTGATAGGAACCCCTGCATCCATCAATGACATACTACTACCACAAACACTGGCTTGGGATGTTGATCCATTTGAACTTAACACTTCTGAAACTAGTCTTAGTGTATAAGGGAAAGATTCTCGGTCTGGCAAAACTGGAATTAATGCGCGTTCAGCTAAAGCACCATGACCAATTTCTCTTCTACCTGCACCTCTCATGGGAGAGGGTTCACCCACACTATAACCAGGAAAGTTATAATGATGCATGTAGCTTTTGGATTCTTCTTCTGAAATACCATCGATAATTTGTATATCACTAGCTACACCTAAAGTAGCCACTGTTAAAACTTGGGTTTGCCCTCTTTTAAATAATCCAGTACCATGGGCTCTGGGTAAGATACCTACTTCACAAGTAATGGGACGTATTTCATCAGAGCGACGATTATCTGGTCTAACCCCTTTTTTAATAATATTATATCGCACTAAATCTTTTACCATTTGATAAACAGTAGAATTAATATCTTTAGTCTGCTCAGGATATAGTTCTTCAAAATGCGCTTTGATTTCTTTTTTAACAGCATCAATGTTTTCTTCTCTTTGATCTTTATCAACAGTATAAATGGCTTCTTTTAGTTTATCTAAACCAAAGGCCTCTATTTCTTTCTTAATGGTTTCATCGGGTTTCGCAATATAGGGTACAAACTTTTCTTTCCCAATATCTTCTCGAATACTGGTAATAAAGTCACAGATTTTTTTAATTTCTTCATGAGCCGTTAATATGGCTTCTAAGACTTTTTCCTCAGAAATAATGTCTGCACCTGCTTCAACCATCATGATAGCGTCTTTTGTTCCAGATACTGTTAAATCTAATTTAGAAATTTCACGCTGTTCTAAAGTTGGATTCACCACTAATTCATCATCAATCAATCCCATATTGACAGCACCTGTTGGTCCATTAAATGGAATATCTGAAACTGTTAAAACGGCTGATGATCCAATCATTGCCGCTACTTCTGGCGAACAATCTTGATCCACAGACATAACTGTTGTCACCACTTGCACCTCATTACGCATGCCATCTTCAAACAAAGGTCTTAATGGTCTATCGATTAAACGAGATGCTAGTGTTGCTTTTTCACTAGGTCTACCTTCTCTTTTTATAAACCCACCTGGGATCTTACCTACTGCATAAAGTTTTTCTTCATAAAAAACACTTAAAGGGAAAAAGTCGAGACCTTCTTTTGCCTCTTTAGATGCGGTTGCTACACACATCACAGCTGTATCGCCATAATGCACTAAACATGCTGAGTTAGCTAATTCAGCATATTTGTTGAAAACCAGCTTTAACGGTCTACCTGCTAGCTGAAATTCATAAATTTTCTCCATATATTTCCTCCTAATGATTAAAACAATAGAGCGGGATGACCCCGCTCTTGTAATTTATCTTCTTAAACCTAATCGGCTAATGATGCTTCTGTATCTTTCTATGTCATTTTTTTGAAGATAATTGAGAAGCCCACGTCTTTTACCTACCATTTTCAAAAGACCTCTTCTTGAATGATGGTCTTTTTTGTTCACTTTTAAATGCTCTGTCAAATCACTAATTTGCTTTGTTAAAATTGCGATTTGAACCTCTGGTGAGCCAGTGTCCTTCTCTCCTAATTTGTACTCTTCGATAATGCTTGCTTTTTGCTCTTTTGTTAAAGCCATGATGTTTCCTCCTAATTTTTTTTCACCACATCCCATGTCTACGTCGAGGTGTCGTTAAACATAGATTGTGGAACAACTTGTATTCTAACACATATTGTTGTGTTTGTAAATTACAATTTTTTAATGAATTCAATGGATCCAACATTTGGATTTTTACATAAATCTAATACCATATTATGATTCGATTCTCTTAAAGTAATCTCACAAGTATCTTGCTCTATTGTCACTAAATATTTACCTGATGGCGGATAAACATAATCTTTTTCCACTATTTCGACTTGATTTTTGTGTATTTGATACTGGTGATCTCTAAAATCAATGCGATAGGGATCCACTAATAATTGATTGGCTTGCTCAATCTCACCTGACTTAATCAGTTCTCGTATTCTTGAACTACTAATGATCTGATTGTCTTTTTTCACAGCTTCAATCACATGCACATCATAATGGTAAGTTTGACTTAATTTTTGCAATAAAAGGGTATCTCCTTTTGCTTTATGTCCAAATCTAAAGTTAAAGCCCACAACAATGGTGCGAATATTTAACTCATTAACTAAAATATCTTTTATAAAACTCTCAGGAGACATGGCTGCCATTTCTTGATTCAATGAAAAAAACAAAATATCATCAATAGGATAACTTTTTAGTGATGCCATTTTTCCGTGTTTACCGTAAATCTTTTGGTATTTCTTTGCAATATTTGTAAACTTGTCAAATTCATACTCAAAAGTAATCACCTTGACACTTTGTCCACGACAGTGACCCATTTCAATCGCTTTTTGAATGATAGCATCATGGCCTATATGAATGCCATCAAAATTTCCTATCGCTGCTGATACATATTTCATTTTTATCTCCTAAAATAACCGTTTATCAATTTTGACACCTTGATTTTCTTTAATTAATCCTGTCCCAATAATGGTATGCTTCTTATCAACGATGAAAAAATGTTCTATTGGATTCATTCCAATATCATTCAAACTCACAACTTGTCCATGCAATAATCTTTCAATAAGATTATCCTCTAACATCACTTTTTCCCATGGGAAGACTTGGTCGTATTGCAGTAAAAAGCGATTATCACCTAGTAAAAATTCATTGGATATCTCTTCTAAAGTATAACTCGTATCAATAGATAAATTTTTAGCTTCTGTCCTGATCAGCATAGACATGGTGCCAATAGTGCCTAAAGCTTGGGCAATATCTTCACATAGCGTTCTGATATAGGTGCCTTTTGATACTTTTGCTTCAATTAAAAGCTCATTTCTACAATAATGCTTTAATGTCAATGCATACACCATGACATTTCTTTTAGGTATATCGACCCATTGATTTTTTCTAGCATACTCATATAGTTTTTTGCCATTCATCTTTAAAGCTGAATAAATAGGTGGTTTTTGCCATATACTACCTGTTAATTGTAATAGTGCTTGTTCAATGGCATTTTGTGAATAAGCTAATGTCACTGGTTTTTCTTCTAAAAGTTGTCCATATATATCACCTGTATCTGTTTTAATTCCTAAGCGCAACTTAAATAGATAAGTTTTATCCCCAGTCATTAAGAGTTCTGACAGTTTTGTGCCTTTTCCCACACAAACTGGCAAAACACCTGCTGCATTAGGATCTAATGTTCCTCCATGACCTATTTTTTTCATCATCAAAATACGCCTCAAACGATTAACCAC
Source organism: Tissierellia bacterium (assembly GCA_007116605.1). Classification (GTDB taxonomy): domain Bacteria; phylum Bacillota; class Clostridia; order Tissierellales; family Dethiosulfatibacteraceae; genus 38-11. Next base: position 3,135 of record SKID01000356.1, on the reverse strand, counting down.
ATCATGTGAGCTCATGGCTGTTGGCTTTAAGACATTGATAAAACCATTCATTTTGCTCCCTCGATATATGTTTGTAATGCCTCTATCATCCAAGGAATACAATGCTCTGCAGTCATCTCAAGATTAAATCCAGCTGCTCTAGCATGACCACCACCACCATTAGATGCGCTAAATTTAGCCACATCATAGGTCCCTTTAGACCTTAGGCTAACTTTAGCGTTGTTTGAACCTAAATCTTTAATCAAGCATCCAATTTCAACGCCAGCGATATCTCTTAAACTTTCTGCAAGTCCATCCACATCTTTTTGGTAAACACCAAATTTATCTAAGACATCTCGGCTCATCACAATAATTGCTAATAAACCATCTAGCGCAAAAATAGTTTGTGATTGTAGGTAACTCTTGGCTAAATAGACTTCCTTTTTATCACTACCATAAACTTCTTGGGCAATCTTATCAAATGGCACACCCAAACCCATTAACTCTGCCGCAGCCAATAACGTATTGACAGAAGTGCTACTATATATAAATCGACCCGTATCTGTTAGCATGGCCGTATACAAACAAATACCAATATTTTGAGTAATATTCAAGCCCCATACTTTTGCCAATTGAAAAATCATTTCACCGGTAGAACTGTAGGTGGGTTCAAGTATGGTCATATCGCAAAAAGGTTTATGGGTGATATGATGATCAATCACAGCGGTGATATTTGACTTTTCAAAAACTGACTTCATGGTCCCTAATCGATTCTTATCACTAGCATCTAAAACAAGGGTCAAATCATATATATTATCAGATACTTTGTTGTCTATCTTTGATATATCAGGAAGAAATTGAAAATTATCTGGTGTTTCTCCATCTACATACACATGCATTTGATAATGGTCATCTTCTATTTTACCCTTCATTTGTTGGATTAAACCAAAGATACCTAATAGCGAGCCTAAACAATCGCCATCAGGATCTTTGTGTCCAATCAATGCTATTTTCTGAGCATTATGAATCAATTCCTTGAGTTTATTTACATAATTTTTATTCTGTTGATTCATCTTCTGTTTCCTCTGATTCATTTAAAGACTGTAGCAGTTGATTAATTCTAATGGTGTTCTCGATGCCTTTATCTAACACAAACTGTAACTCTGGTGTATATCTAACTGTTAAAGCACCACTCAAAAATTTTCGAATATGACCACTCGCCTTGTTAAGAATGGCAATAGACTGTGTTCTTTCTTCTTCTGAACCAATCACAGAAACATACACTTTCGCATACTTGATATCTTCAGTGATAGATACTTCTGTGACATTAATTAACTCACCCAATCGAGGGTCTTTAACCACACGTTGGATTCCTTGACTGAGAAGGCGTTGAATATCACCTTCTAGTCTTTTTTTCTTTTTAATATTCATTTAATCACCTTTTTACTTCTTCCATGATATAGGCTTCAATAATATCGCCATCTTTAACATCATTAAACTTTTCTAGACCTATGCCAAACTCATAACCAGAAGCTACTTCTGATGCATCATCTTTGAATCGTTTCAATGAAGAAATGTCTCCTTCGTGAATAACAATTTCATTTCTAAGTAAACGAACTTTTGATTTTCTTGTGATTTTACCTTGTGTCACATAAGCTCCTGCTACAGTACCAATATTAGGCACTTTGAATGTAGCTCTCACTTCGGCTCTTCCAAGTACCACTTCTTTAAATTCAGGATCTAGCATTCCTTTAACAGCATCTTCTATATCTTCAATGGCATGATAAATCACTCGATAGGTTCGAATATCTACATTTTCTCTACGCGCTAATTCAATAGCGCCACTTGTAGGCCTTACATTAAATCCTATAACAATGGCATTAGAAGCAGATGCCAGCATAATATCTGTTTCATTAATACCACCCACACCACCATGAATCGTATTAACTTTAACCTCTTTAATACTTTGCTTTTCAAGGGATTGTTTCACTGCTTCGATAGAACCTTTTACGTCTGCTTTTACAATTAAATTTAAGTCTTTGATTTCTCCAGCTTGAATACGACTAAACAAGTCTTCTAAGGATACTTTTGTATTTACTTTTTGACTGTCATCTTTTTCTTGCTGTTTTTTCTCTTCCACTAGGCTTTTTGCTAGTTTTTCATCTTTAACTGCATAGAGGATATCTCCTGCTTCAGGAACTTCTGATAAACCTGTGATTTCAACTGGAATAGCCGGACCAGCTTCATTGATACGCTTTCTTCGACTATTAATCATCACTCTTACTTTACCATAGGATGTGCCTGTGATAACAAAATCTCCCTTTTTTAGTGTGCCTTTTTCAATGAGCACTGTTGCTACAGGGCCTCTTCCTTTATCAAGGTTTGCTTCAATAATCGTTCCTTTTGCCAATCTATTTGGATTTGCTTTTAACTCCTCCACTTCAGCAACAAGTAATATCATTTCTAACAATTCATCGATACCGATTCTTTTTAGGGCTGATACTTCTACGCAAATGGTATCTCCACCCCAATCTTCCGGAACTAATCCTTGCTCTGAGAGTTCTTGCTTCACACGGTCAATATTAACATTCGGTTTATCAATTTTATTAATGGCCACAATAATGGGCACTTCTGCTGCTTTTGCATGATTGATTGCTTCGATTGTTTGTGGCATAATACCATCATCTGCTGCGACTACAAGTATGGCAATATCTGTGACCTTAGCACCTCTTGAACGCATAGAAGTAAAAGCTTCATGGCCAGGAGTATCTAAAAATGTAATTAACTTATCATTGACATCAATTACAGATGCACCAATATGCTGAGTAATACCACCTGCTTCTGTATCTGTCATTTTAGTATTTCTAATGGCATCTAATAATGATGTCTTTCCATGATCAACATGACCCATGACAGTTACAATAGGAGGTCTAGTCACTAATTCAGAATCAGAATCTTCACTATCAAATTCTTCTTTTAGTATTTCTATTTTGTCTTCTATTTCCATTTTTTGAATAGGAATTTCTAATTCTTCAGCAACTACAAAAGCAGTATCATAGTCGATGTCTTGGTTTAAATTAGCCATCACACCCATAGACATTAATTTGGTAATCACAACATTTACAGGCACGTCCATTAACTCTGCAAACTCTTTTA
>SKID01000374.1 GCA_007116605.1 Tissierellia bacterium | reverse complement strand
GTGTTCTTATGGCCGGGAATAGGCAGAGCTTTATTACGTGGTATTAACAACCAAGACCAGTCATTAGTTATGGCAACTTTAGTGTTTTATGCCTTATTGACGGTTGCAGGCAATCTACTTGCGGATGTTTCTTATGGATTGGCAGATCCAAGAGTTAGAGTTAAATAGAGGAGGAAGACTATGAGTGAAAATAAAGAATTACAAGTAAACGAAATATCACCTGTTGCAACTCCTCGACTAAAACCGGAAGGTCCATGGAGAATTGCTTGGAATCGTTTTCGCAAAAATAAAATTGCTGTTGCGGGAGCTATTGGATTTATATTAATCGTTTTATCGGTGATTATTGTACCGATGATTTATTCTTTTAATTTATTTAAGGATATGGAAGGCGTTACAACAGGGGAGTTAATTAAAGAAACCCTATTTGTTGACTTAAGGGCCCATGGATTTGAGTTGCGTAATGCAAACCTACCTCCATCAAGAGAATATCCTCTGGGTACAGATAGACAAGGTCGAGATGTGATGTTTCGATTGTTTTATGGTGGAAGAATTTCATTATTGGTAGGTGTATTAACCGCCATAATTACAGTATCTTTAGGAACTCTTGTGGGAGGTGTAGCCGGATATTATGGAGGCTGGGTAGATTCGGTGCTCATGCGATTTGCCGAAATTGTCATATCCATACCATTTTTACCAACTATGATTGCTATTGCCGCTGCTCTGAGGTGGGTTCCCTCTGAACGATCTATCTTTGTGGTGGTGTTTGTTGTTGGGATTTTAAGTTGGCCTGGGCTTGCTAGAATTGTAAGAGGTCAAATATTATCACTTAGAGAGCAAGAGTTTATGCTTGCTACTGAAATTCTAGGGATTTCTGATGTGTCTAGAATTGTCAAGCATTTATTGCCTAATGTTTTAGCCTATATTATTGTTAGTGCTACATTGGGAATGGGTTCAGCGATTTTGCTAGAAGCCGGATTATCCTTTTTGGGATTGGGTGTTACGCCTCCAATGCCGAGTTGGGGTAATATGATTAACTTAGCTAGAAATGCCACTGTTTTTGAAAATTATCCTTGGATGTGGGTTCCACCAGGTGTCATGATTATCTTTACAGTTATCAGCGTAAATTTATTAGGTGAAGGTTTAAGAGATGCCTTTGACCCAAAAGAGATTAGGTAGGTGTCGGTATGAGTGAAATATTAAGAGTAGAAGATTTAAAGACATATTTCTATACAGACAAAGGTGTGGTCAAAGCAGTAGACGGCAATACATTTAGTATTAAAGAAGGTCAAACCTTAGGGATTGTAGGTGAGTCTGGTTGTGGAAAGAGTATCACAGCCATGAGTATTCTGAATCTGATAGAAAAGCCAGGCAAAATTGTTAGCGGGTCCATCAAGTTTATGGGTGAGGAGTTGGTAGGTTCTTCTGATCAGAGAATTCGTCAAATTCGTGGTAATGATATTTCGATTATTTTTCAAGAACCCATGACTTCATTAAATCCTGTGTTTAAAGTGGGAGATCAAATTGGAGAAGCTCTCATTTTGCATCGGAATATGTCAATAAAAGAAGCCCGAAAAGTGGGCATTGAAATGCTTGAGTTAGTGGGCATTCCAAGACCTGAAAAAGTCATTGATGATTATCCTCACCAATTATCAGGGGGCATGCGTCAACGTGTAATGATTGCCATGGCTTTAGCATGTGACCCTAAACTTTTGATTGCTGATGAGCCGACGACTGCCTTAGATGTAACCATTCAAGCCCAAATATTATCACTAATGAATAAAATCAAAAAAGAAACGAATACGGCCATTATGATGATTACCCATGACTTAGGTGTGGTAGCTCAAATGGCAGACCATGTATTAGTCATGTATTCTGGGAAGATAGTTGAATCAGCACCTGTCCAAGAAGTGTATGATCAACCAAAGCACCCTTATACCGTTGGATTGCTAAATTCTATTCCCAAGTTAGATGAAACAAGAGAAGCATTAAATACGATTGAAGGTTCAGTGCCCAATCCTTTTGAGTTACCTGAGGGTTGTTACTTTGCACCGAGATGTAAGCATGCCATGGATATTTGCAAGAAAAAACAGCCAGGATTGTACCAGATTAACGGTGAGCACACAGTAAGCTGCTTCTTATATGGTGGAGAGGAGGAAGAAAATGCATGATAAAATTTTAGAAGTCAAAAATGTGAAAAAATATTTTCCTGTGAAAGCAGGGGCATTTCGACAACCTCTTCAATTAAAAGCTGTTGATGATGTGTCTTTCGACATGTACAAAGGTGAAACCATCGGGCTAGTAGGCGAATCAGGATGCGGTAAATCGACTCTTGGAAGAACGATTGTAAGACTGTATGAACCCACTGCTGGAGAGATTATATTTAAGGGACGTAATATATCAAAACTCAAAAGAAGTGAATTAAAGCCACTAAGAAAAGAAATGCAGTTAATTTTTCAGGATCCTTATAGTTCACTAAATCCAAGGATGAATGTTAACTCTATAGTTGGAGAGGCCTTGCTAGCTCACAATTTAGTGGAAAAAGGACAAGATTATGAAGATCGTGTTATTCAAATCATAGAAAAATGTGGTTTGGCATCTTATCATGTGAACCGCTATCCCCATCAGTTTTCAGGTGGACAAAGACAAAGAATTGGTATTGCAAGAGCATTAGCTTTAAATCCAGAATTTATGGTTGCCGATGAGCCTGTATCTGCTTTAGATGTTTCTATTCAGTCACAAATCTTAAATTTGATGAATGACTTAAAACATGAAATGGGTCTATCTTACTTGTTTATTTCCCATGATTTAAGTGTGGTCAAGCATATTAGCGATCGTATTGGAGTGATGTATTTAGGCTCGTTGATTGAGTTGACAGACAAAGAAATTTTATATAGACGACCCTTGCATCCCTATACACAAGCATTAATTGCGGCTATTCCTGAAGCTGATCCTAAAAAACGTAAAACAATGGAAGCTATAAAAGGAGAAATCCCAAGTAATGTGAATGTCCCTACAGGTTGCAAATTCCATACTCGATGTCCTTATGTCAAAGACATTTGCAAGGAAATTGTACCTGAATTTAGAGAAATTGAGAAAAACCATCTTGTAGCGTGTCACTTCGCTGGAGAAATCTAATGTTTAACAATTTAAAAAATTTTTTGAACAAAAAAGAACTGGATGAAGACAAAAAAGATGTTGAGCTAGAAAAAGGGGATTTTTTAGCGATGATGATTGCATTATCTTTCTATTTAATTCCCGCTCTAATCGGAGTTTTTTTGTTCTTTGCTTTTCTTATTTGGTTAATTTTAAAATGGTAATGAATTGGAGGTTCAGATGCTAAAATCAAACAAAGACAAACTGGTCATGCAATCAGCCCAAGGAAAGATTCATAGTCCCACTCATCGCGCTGCTTATCGCGTCAATAGTACAGGTCATGGTCAAGTACTTCCATCAGTAGGAGGTATTTGCTACAATGTTAAAATCGGAGATTCTGCAATGCAGTTGGTAGGCGACCATGTAGAACCAGGCGTTAGTATCAAAAATGATATTGAAATTGAGAATAACGCTTTGATGATTTTATCTTGTATTGGAAATGAAGCGAAAGTAGTTTCTGGTGAGGCAAAAGGTGCAAAAGGATTTGTCACAGGTGGACATGGTGGCATTGAACATACTCTCATCCATTTTGAGCAAGAAGACTTAGAAAAAATGGCAATTAATGACAACATACTAGTGAAATGTTTTGGAATAGGGCTGGAATATGAAGGCTATGAAGACATTCATTTTATGAATATAGACCCAGGTTTACTAGAAAAAATAGGTGTAGAAGAGACAGAAGGTGGATTATCTTTGCCGGTTGTCACTAAAGTACCTGCTCACTTAATGGGCTCAGGAATTGGAAGTCCTTCGGCGGCTTCTGGTGATTATGACATTATGACAGGGGATTTAGAAGCAAATGAAAAATATGGCGTCAATGACTTGAAACTGGGCGACTTGGTATTGCTAGAAGACTGTGACAATACGTTTGGACGTCAGTACCTAAAGGGTTCCGCTTCTATTGGCGTGGTGGTTCATAGCAATTGTATTCAGTCAGGTCATGGTCCTGGTATTTGTGTCATCGCTAGCAGCAAATCAAGTCGATTAAAAGGTCGAATTGATCCTAAAGCAAATATTGTAAATTATTTAAGCTAATTGTCTAACGAAACTAGACTGACATTACTAGACGTCAGATGATGTCTTAAAATTGAGAAAGACGCTGCCATTATTCAATTGCGGCGTTTTTTTGCTTGTCTAGATATAGTCTTATCAGTGGGATTATGATATACTTAATGATTATAACGAGAGTAGGTAATCCATGGAGATCAGAAGAATTCAAGAGGTGGTACAAAAAATATCAGAAGCAATCGCTGCAGTTCTGAATTGTAATGTGACCATCATTGATACCCAGTTAATTCGAGTGGCAGGTACAGGTCCCTATAAAAGCGAAATTAAAAATCAAGCTCCGAAAGGGTCTGCATTTGAAAAATCTTTATTAAAAAAAGAGACCATTATTATAGAAAAACCTAGGCTAGAAAAAATGTGTCAAGGCTGTGAAAACATCTCGTTTTGCTCTGAAACTTTCGAAATATGCGCTCCGATTTTTTGGCAAAACCAAGTTTTAGGGGTCATTGGCATTTTTGCTTATAATGAAACTCAGCGAAAACACCTCATATCCATTAAGGATGATGTGCTTGTTTTTTTAAAGAAAATGTCAGAGTTAATTGGTAGCAAAGTAGGAGAGCAGATTCTCCTTGAAAACATTGAGGCCACTAATAAAGAGCTTATGGCAGTTGTACAAAATGTCAATAACGGTGTGATTAATGTCAATCAATTTGGTAAAATACAACATATCAATGAGAAAGCATTGAAATTATTAAATATTTCCAAAAAAGTTGAAGAAGTGGTGGAAAAAAACATCCAAGATATATGGTCAGATCATTTTATTATTGAAGCCTTATCTAGTCAACAAGATGTGGTTGATTATACTTCGGATTTAAGAAGAGGTGGTCACAAAAAAAGTCTTTTAACCACCATCAGATTGATTCATATGGAAGAACAAGTTAAAAGTGCAGTGATTACATTTACAGATATGGAGAATATTCAAAAATCTGCCTTTAGACACAGAGAAAGCCAACAAAACTTTACATTTGACACCCTCATTGGAGCAAGCCGTTCATTTGTAAAAGTAAAAGAGCAAGCAAAAAAAATTGCAACCATCGACTCAACCGTTTTAATTACGGGTGAAAGTGGCACAGGAAAAGAGCTTTTTGCTCGAGCCATACATCATGCCAGCCAAAGGCAATCACAACCTTTTATTAGTATTAACTGCAGTGCTATTCCAGAATCATTATTAGAAAGCGAACTGTTTGGTTATGAAGGAGGAGCTTTTACAGGTGCTAGTCAAAAAGGCAAGCCAGGTAAGTTAGAGTTGGCACATAAAGGAACCTTTTTCTTAGATGAAATTGGTGATATGTCCTTGTTTTTGCAAGCAAAACTACTAAGAGTTCTTCAAGATCGATGCATTACCCGTATCGGTGGGATAGAAACTAAATCAGTAGACATAAGATTGGTGTCTGCCACAAATAAGAATTTAGAAGAATTAATAGAGAAGCGTATGTTTAGAGAGGACTTGTACTATCGTTTAAATGTGATTCCCATTAAATTACCTTCTTTAGCACAAAGAAAAGAAGATATTGCCCTGTTAATTAGTCATTTTCTTCACTTATATAATGCAAGGTTTCAAAAAAGCATCGAAGGTTTTACTGAAGAGGCCATGACATATCTTGAAAATTACCATTGGCCGGGAAATGTGCGTGAACTAGAAAACATTGTAGAATATGGTGTGAGTCTTGCGGAAGGTCCTGTCATTCTGTTAGATGATATCAAGGAGCGTTGCGTAGTCAATCACAAAGAAAATAATGATACCCTTAAAGATTTAATGCAATCTTATGAAGGAAAAATCATCAAAGAACAATTAGACCATTATGGTTGGTCAGAAATGGGTAAAGCTCAAGTAGCAAAAAAACTGGGGATTAGTCGGGCCACATTATATCGAAAAATATCTCAAATATAAGACAAATATCTCAAAAAAGAGACATTTGTCTTTTTTGTCTTGTGGATAGCCCAATTCTAAAAGTGAGATATAACTCATTAAGCATCCTAGATAAGGGACGCTAGCGTTCATATAGCTTTTAAAAGCCACTTGAATCTAAACTTTTTTTAATGGATGTTTCTATAAAAAAATATGTCGTAATTGGCACCATTATTGCATTAGTAAAGCTATAGATGATTAAAAGACCACAACTATAGGATAGAAAAAGTTCTATAAAAGGGTGATTAAATACTAATAATTGAGGAGGTTATCATGTTTAATTTTGATGAAGTAATTGATAGAAGCCAAACAGACTCTACTAAATGGAGAAAATTAAGAGACCAATATAATGAGCCTGATTTACTGCCCATGTGGGTGGCAGATATGGACTTTAAAGTAGCAGAACCTATTTCCAATGCACTTGAGAAACGAGCAAACCATGGTATTTTTGGATATGTGTATCCCCATGAATCTTTTTATCTTACATTTATTGATTGGGTACAAAAAAGACATGGATGGAAAATTGAAAAAGACTGGATTTTAGTTTTGCCTGGAGTGATTTCAGGATTAAATTTAAGTGCAAGGGTATTGGCTAAGGAAGGAGAAAACATGATATTGCAATCTCCAGTGTATCCTCCTTTTTATCGTGTGATTCAAAACAATCATCGAAATGTGATAGATAATCCATTGGTCTTAAATGATGGCAAGTATGAAATAGACTTTGATGATTTAGAAAATAAAATAGATAGTAAAACGAAAGCATTGCTGTTTTGTAGCCCACACAATCCTGTTGGACGTGTATGGAAAAAAGATGAATTAATAAAACTTTCAAGAATATGTCTACAACATCAAATTATTATGGTGTCAGATGAAATTCATAGCGATCTCATCTATCCTGACAATACCCATATACCACTAGCATCCCTTTCACATGAAATAGCTCAACAAACAGTGACATTGATGGCACCTAGTAAAACATTTAATATTGCGGGACTAGCTACTTCAGTAGCCATAATACCTGATGCTGAATTGAGAAAAAAATATCAACAAGAAATGGTGGAAATGGCTATTAGCAGTCACTCTACATTTGGAACTTTAGCTTTTGAAACGGCTTATTCTCAGGGAGAAGAATGGCTGGAAGAGCTTCTGTGCTACTTGAATAAAAACAAAAAGAGAGTAGCGGAATTTTTAGAAGAAGAGCTAAGGGATGTTCATGTGATTGATGCTGAAGGCACCTATCTTTTATGGCTTGATTTTAGGAAATTAGAAAAAAGTCATGACCAGATACGACAATCTTTGATTCATCATGGCAAAGTTGCTTTAAATAGTGGGTTGGATTTTGGTCAGCAAGGAGCGTGTTTTTTTAGAATGAATATTGCTTGCCCCCGAAGCACTTTAGAAGAAGGATTGTCTAGAATAAAAAAAGCAGTGCTGTATCTCAAGGAGAAGAAGAAAGATGAAAAATAAAGAAATTAGAGATTTAATTTTAGAAGGTCTTAAAAGAGAAGTGGTGCCAGCGATGGGATGTACTGAACCAGTAGCCATTGCCTTATCGGCAGCTTATAGCGCAGAAGGATTGTCAGGAAACATTACGAAAATTCAGCTAAAGGTGAGTGGCAATGTATACAAAAATGCAAAAGCAGTAGGGATACCAGGCACAAAGTATACAGGTATTGAAATGGCATTAGCAT